>CAIQJD010000184.1 GCA_903872005.1 uncultured bacterium
ATTGTCCCAATCGGGCACGGCGCCGGCCGCAGCGGTTAACGTCTGCTCGCCGGCCGGGTAGATCCGGCGCAGCGTGGCGGCGACCGGCTGGCCCAGCCCGGCGATGGAGAAGCGCGCCGGCCCGTCGGCTTCCTGGCGCAGCTCCACGACCATGCGGCCGGCGAAGGCGCCCTGGCGGAGCATGGCGATGGTCGCGCCGAACATCACCAGGGCCACGCCCACGGCCAGGATGCGCGAGATGGGGTCTTGCCAGATCACGATGCCATACAGGAGGTTGATGCCGAGGAACAGGGCGTACAGGACGACGATGACCACGATATGGCCTATCCCCCGGTGGAACATGCCAGGGATGATTTCGCCCTTGCGCCGGCCGGCTGCCATGAGCAGGATCGGGAAGATGCCGCCGAGGAGCGAGCCAATGACCACCCCGACGAAGTTGAGCGGGCTGGTGAAGTTGGCCCGGCCGGACCAGAGGAGGAAGATAGCCAGCGCGCCGATGGCGACGCTGGGGCTGGCTGCCAGCCAAAAGCGCACGCGCGGGCGGCCCAGGAAGGCCAGCGCCGGGCTATCCTGGCGCGGGGCGGCCGGCGCGGGGCGCGCTTCCGACGGTTCGGCCAGGGCTTGCCAGAGCTGATCGGGGAGGGCGCGGCCGCGCCGCAAGGCGAATTGCGGCCGATAGCGCGGCGCGCCGGCGGCCGGCTGTTCGGAGATCAGGCCGGCGTCCGCCAGCTCGCGGAGCTGCGCGCCGGTCGTCGCGGCATCCTGGCCGCTACGCGCCGCGATCTCGGCGGCGCTGGCCTCGCCGCGGCGCACCAGCCAGACGAGGAGCTGTTGTTCCGGCGCCGGCAGCGCCAGCAGGTCGGCCATGCGCAGGCCGATGGTGTCCAACTCGCCATCGTAGCGCAGCGCCAGCGGTGTGCTGATTTCCACGCGCGCGCTGTCTGGCGTCGCCTCTTGCACGCTCAGGCGCGCCTGAAAGCGGCGATCCAGCGCCGGCCAGGTCTGGCGCAACGCGGCGGCGTCCCACGCGCCGGCCGGCGCGATCTCGAAACGCTTCAGCGTGTCGCCCTGTTGGATAGCGACGCGGAAACGGGCGCGCCCGGCGGCCCCATCGTCGGCGAGGCCCAGATAGGTCAGGCTGAGGGTTAGATTGCCGGCGCTCTGGCGCAGGGTCAGCCGGCCCTGGCGGCGCGGCAGTTGGATCACCCGCGCCTGCCGGCCGGGCAGACGTTCCAGCACCAGGTTGAACAGAGACAGGGCCAGCCCTACCGTGCCGACGACCATGGCCAATGTGACGTAGATGCCGCCCAGGACGTAGACGATTGGCCCGACGCCGGCCGCCAGCGGGACCAGCGCGGTGCCGGTCTCGCCGGCCAGTCGTTCCGGCGCGATGGCCCCGTTGATCCCCAATACCCAGAGGCTATAGAGCAGAATGGCCGTCCCTTGCGCGGCCGCCACGCCCCAGATCAGCGACCGGCCGCCGGGATCGCGGCGCAGGGCGAAGCGGGCGGAAGCCGGCGCCGACAGGTGTCCGACATAGGCGCTGAGGAGCGTGCCGAAGACCAGCCCCAGGACGCCGATGTCAAAAGGCCGGCCGTTGAGCAGCGGCACATTGGCGTATAGGAGGTTCGCCGGCTGCAGCCGGGCGAGGGCGATGCACGACAGCAGCAGGATCAGCACGATATTGACTGCGCCGATGAACAGGGACATCGTGACCGTCCCATTGAGCGTCTTTTGGCGCATGAAGTTGAACACGATCAGGAGCAGCGCGATGGCCCAGACCAGCGGCGGGATGCCGGTGGCGTTGGATAGCGTATCCGAGAAGCCGATGAAATAGGCTACCAGGACGAGCGCGGAGAGTACGATGCCGCAGAGCCAGAGGATGAACGCGCCCGGCCGGCCCAGATAATCTTCCACCAGCGGCCCCAGGAACCCCTCGCTGTAGCGCAAGACGCCGCTGCGCGTGACGGCTTCGGCCAGCGCGACAATGGTCGCCATCGTGATCAGGCCCATGATGACCAGGATGGCGATGCCGGGCAGCGGCCCAATGCCGGCCAGGGCGATAGGCAACGCCAGGATGCCTCCGCCAACGGTGGCCGTGAGCGTGATGGCGAAGACGCCCCAGAAGGGGGGCAGCGCCTCGAATTGCCGGCCCAGGGCGGCCCAGGCCCAGCGGGCGGTTTCGGCCGGCGCGCGCCGCGCCGTGTAGATCGTCTCCAGGGGCCGGCCGTAGAGCTTGCCGAAGGCCGCCTGGACGGCCGGGTCGTCCAGGCCCAGCGCGGCGCGGATGCCGGGGACGGCCGGCGCATCCAGCGGGTACTTCTGGCCCAGGAGGTGGGCCAGGACGGCGCGGAGGCGCGGGTTTTCGGGCGCGAGGTCGCGCCACGCTGGCGCATGGCGCTCCAGGTCCTGGATCGTCGGGCGCAGCGGCGGCTCTTTGCCCAGGGCGTATGCTTCCAGGAAGGCCAGATCGCGCTCTGCGGCCAGCCCTTCGCTGAGAAAGGGTTCCAGGGCGCGGCGCGCTTGCGCCGTCAGACGCGCGGTCTGGCTTTCAATGAGGAAGAGCGCGTTCTGGGCGCGGCGCGCCGGCAAGCCGGCCAGGCTCTCGGCGCGATTGAAAAGTGGGGTTGCGGAAGTGTCCATGCGCGACGCTCGCTCCAGTTACTGCAATTCCGGCATTTCAATCGGCTCCGGCTGCGGCTTACAGACGCCGCAGAAGAGCGCATCGGCCACCACAATCGCTTTGGGCATCGCATCTTCGCCGACATAGACGGTGATGATGGAAGGCAGCTTCTTCATGTGGTCTTCGCACAGCGCCCGACCACAGAAGTGGCACACGCCCCGGGCGGGTTTATCACAATGAATGCACAACATAGGCGTCGTTAACCCTCCACTTTCTCGTCCAGCGCCCGCCACAGGTTCTCCGGCATCGTGCGGCCACTTTTGGGGGCCAGGCGCACCCGATAATGCAGGACGCCGTGCAGCTCATACTCGCGCAACAGGCCGCGCGCCATCAGCTCGCTCACCAGGGCCTGGGTCGCCGGCTCTTCCCAACCGAGGAAGTGGGCCGCTTCGGCCAGAGTGGCGCCCTTTTGGCGCAGGAGCCAGTTGATGAGGTGGCGTTGGTCGTCGGGCATGATCAGCACTTCGGACATGGTCAGTCCCTGGCTCTTCTCCCGCGCCTCCAGTTCTGCCTCCAGCCGGCCAAACAGACCTTTGCTCATTCCAGCACTCCTTTCATCGGCGTTTCTTCTCCGCCCTGGCGCTTGCGTTGGCGCAACGTGCGTGCGCGCTCTTGCAGGTTCTGGAAGAAGTCGCTCTCCACGATCTCGCTCACCTGGGCCTGTCGCTTGGTCTCGTCAATCTCAATGCGTAGCTCTTCCACTTGCCGGCGCAAGGCCAATTCACGCAAGATCACTTCCTGGGCCATGCGGCCGAAGACTTTGGATAATTGCGCGATCTCGTCATTGCCGGCCACCAGGCGCAGGTCGCCGGCAAGCTCCTGGGTCAGGCTCCCCGTCTCCATCAGGCCGGCGGCGCGCGCCAGGCGCAGCAGCGGCCGCGAGATACTCTGGGCGACCATGAGGGCATTGACGACGGTGAAGATCAGGGTCAAGGCGATGGTCAGGATCAACCGGAGCATGACGTCGCCGGCGCCGGCCGCCTGCCCGGAGAATTGCTGCAACAAGAAGAAGCCCAACAGGGCCGTTGGCAGCGCCGCCGAGACGGCGACAGCCAGCAAGAGCCGGCGCAGCAAGCCGGAGTGGAACCAGTCCATCGAGTGCAGGTCCAGGTGTTCGATATTGAACAGGATGATGGGCGTCAGGATCAGCGCGGTGACGGCGTTCACGCGCAGCACGGGGAGAAACTCCTGAAACACCGCGATGCTCAGGGTGACGGGGATGACGGAGCAGGCGGCGTTGTTGGTGGAACCCGGCCGGCAAATCCATATATCCAGGAGCGCGGCCACTGCCATGCCGACGGCGATGCCGAGCAGGGCGATGCCATAGCTGCGAATCTGGTCGCGCAGGGTGCGATAGGACGGCCAGCGCAGCGCGGCCAGGCCGGGGATGAGGCCCAGAAGCCCGTTGCCGAGGCTCCAGTTCCAGTACCAGGCGTGAAAGCTGGCGAGGTCGCCCAGGGCGTTGCCCAGGAGTCCGACGACGAAACCGACGACCGGCCCAAAGACGAAGCCGAAGACGATGGGGATGACGATGCCCGGCCGCAAGTCCACGCCTAGCGCATCGGAGAGACGCATGAAGCCGGCGCCCCAGGAGATGCCGGCGTACAGCAGCGCGCCGAGCGCCATGGCCAGCGCCTCGCGCCGTCCGATTGCCAGTCGAGGGGGTTGGCGTTTTCTAATGCTTTCAGCCACAGGTCAACCTCATTCTTGCTGCCGCTGTCTATAGATCCAACTTGGAGAGGATGCCGGCCTCTTTGTGCTGTCGCCGGCGCAAGCGCCAGTTCAACATGCTGGCGTCATAGCTGCCCCGGAAGCGCGCGATGGCCCAGCCGGCCGCTGCCACGCAGCCCACGCTCAGGCCGAGATAGATCGTTTCCACCGCGCCGGCCGGCGCGATGGCGCGCAGGGCGGTGATGATCCCGCAGCTCAAGATGATGCCGCCGGGGTAGAGGTAGCCGTCCATGAACATGCTGACCCGTCCGCGCCGCTCGTCGGGGACGAGACCC
>CAIQJD010000185.1 GCA_903872005.1 uncultured bacterium
ATGATGGTTGTAATCACCTCGTGCGCGCCGAAGCGGACGCGCAGGTAGCCGGGGATGGCGGCCCAGAGCGCGGCGGCCAGGATGCCGGCCAGCATCGCCAGGGGGAGGTGAATCAGGAGCGGCAGGCCGGTCACGTTGTAGCCGACCCAGACGGCGGCAATCTGGCCGATGTAGTATTGCCCTTCGACGCCGATGTTGAAAAGACCACAACGGAAGCCCAAGCCCACGCCCAACGCCAGCAGGATGTAGGGCGTGCTGGCGACCAGGGATTCGCCCAGGGCGCGTTTCTTGAAAAGCGCGCCGTCCAGCAGTCCCTTGTAGGCTTGCAGGGGATCGGCGCCGGAGGCCCACATGACCAGGCCGCCCAGGATCAATGCGGTTACGACGGCCAGCAGGGGGATGCCCAGCTTGTAGAGGAGGTAGCCGGCGCTGCGTCGCTCATGCGGGGTTTCGCTCATTGTTGCTCTCCATGCTGCTCACCGTGTACGCCGGCCATCAACAGGCCGACGCGCTCGCGTGTGGCCTCCTGGATGGGGAGGATCTTCAGGATGGTTCCCTTGAACATGACGGCGACGCGGTCGGCCAGGGCGAGGATTTCGTCCAATTCGGCCGAGACGAGGAGCACGGCGCAGCCGGCATCGCGCTCCTGGATGATGCGCTTGTGGATGAACTCGATAGAGCCGACGTCCAGGCCGCGCGTCGGTTGGGCGGCAACGAGGAGCTTGACCGGCCGGCTCAGCTCGCGTGCCACGATGACCTTCTGCTGGTTGCCGCCGGAGAGCGTTTGGACCAACGTGGCGGCGCTGGGCGTGCGGATATCGTACTCGCGGATGCGCCGGTCAGCGTTCTCCTGGATGGCGTCTGCCTGCAGCAGGATGCTGTGGGCGAAGGGCGGCCGATAATAGGTCGAGAGGATGAGATTGTCGCTCACCGGATAGCTGAGGACGAGGCCGCGCTTCTGGCGGTCTTCCGGGATGTGCGCCACACCACGCTCCAACACCTGGCGGGGCGCGGCGTTGGCGATGTCCGTGTCTTCAATCCAGATGTGGCCGCTTTGGGCGCGGCGCAAGCCGGCGATGGCCTCGACCAGCTCGGTCTGGCCGTTGCCCTGCACGCCGGCGATGCCCAGCACCTCGCCGGCGCAGACCTCGAAGTCCACGCCGCGCACTGCCGGCGTGCGGCGGTCGTCCTGCACGTGTAAGTCGGCGACGCGCAAGACGGGCGCGCGTGGGCGGGCCGGCTCCTTTTCGACTTGCAGGATGACGTGACGGCCGACCATCATAGCTGCCAGCGATGCTTCGGTGGCTTCGGCCGGCGTCGTGGAGCCGACTACGCGCCCGCCGCGCATGACGGTGATACGGTCGGCGACAGCCAGCACTTCCTTGAGCTTATGGGTAATGAAAATAATGGAAACGCCCTGCGCCACCAGCGAGCGCATCACTTTGAAGAGGTCTTCGGCCTCTTGCGGCGTCAGGACGGCGGTTGGCTCGTCAAGAATGAGGATATCGGCCTCGCGGTAGAGGGCCTTGATGATTTCGACGCGCTGTTGCACGCCGACGGGCAAGGCGTGGACGTAGGCTTCCGGTTCGATGGCGAGGCCATAGCGGGTCGAGAGCCGGCGCACCTTCTCGATCACCGTGCGCCGATCCAGATGGCTGAGTGGTCCCAGGAAGGCCGTTTGGCGTGTGGGTTGCTCTGCGCCGAGCATGATGTTTTCGGCCACGGTCATCACCGGCACGAGCATGAAGTGCTGGTGTACCATGCCGACGCCGTGTTCGATGGCGTCGCACGGGTCGGAAAGGCTGATCGGTTGGCCTTTGATGCGAATCTCGCCGGCGTCCGGGCGGTACAGGCCATAGAGGATGTTCATTAAGGTGGTTTTGCCGGCGCCGTTTTCGCCCAACAAGGCGTGAATCTCGCCGGCCTGGAGCTGGAAGTCCACGCCGTCGTTGGCCAGCACGCCCGGGAAGCGCTTGGTGATTTGACGAGCCTCTAACACTGGCGGCATAGTTTCCCCCCAGGATAAACCGAAAGGGGCGAGCCTGATGGTTGATCAGGCCCGCCCCTCGCGATGAGCCGGCTTTAGGGCTTGTAGCCGGTCACGAGCGTACCGGCTTTCAGCCCGTCAGTGGCCTTCTGGACCTTGGTCTTGCAATCCTGGGAGATCTTGCTGTCCCAGTCATGGTACGGGGCCAGGCCGATGCCGCCGTTCTTGAGGTTGGAGGTGAAGACGCCGGCCTTGAGCGCGCCGGTCGCCAACGCCTTGATCGCCTCGTACACCGCGACGTCCACGTTCTTGGCCGCGCTGGTGATCAGGGCGTCCTTGACTTCGGGGTAGGTCAAGTACTGGTCAACGTCCACGCCGATGCCCATGAGGCCCTTCTCTTTAGCCGCCAGGAGGCCGCCGTTGCCGGTGTTGCCGCCGACGCCAAAGATGACGTCCGCCTTCTTGTCAATCATCGCCAGGCCGACTTCCTTGCCCTTGGCGGGATCCACGAAGGACGGGATGTACTGGTTGAGGGCCTGGATGTTCGGGTTGACCGACTTCGCGCCGTTCTGGTAGCCGACGACGAAGCGGATGACCGGTGGGATTTCCATGCCGGCCACGGAGCCGATGACGCCGCTCTTGCTCATGCAGGCGGCGAGGACGCCGGCCAGGTAGCCGACTTCATCTTCCTGGAACATCAGGCTGGTGACGTTCTTCAGGCCGCCGTCGGCATAGCAGTCTTTGACCGTGTCGGGGCAGGCGGCAGAGTCTTTGGTGGGGAAGTAGGACACGTCAATGATGGCGAACTTGATATTGGGGTATTGTTTCGCCTTCGCTGCCGTGACGTCGCCCATCAGGAAGCCGACGGAGATGATCATGTCGTAGCCTTCGGTGGCGAAGGTGTCAATGTTCTTCTCGTAGTCGGTGACTTGCTTGGATTCGATGTAGCGCGGGGTGACTTCCAGGCCCAGGTCCTTGGCCGCCTTCTCCACGCCGGCCCAGGCCGACTGGTTGAAGGACTTGTCATTCACGCCGCCGGTATCGGTGACGAGGCCGACTTTGATCTTCTTGTTGACCTGCGGCGCGGGGGTCGCCGGCTTGGGCGTGGGCGGCTTGACCGCCTCTTCC
The DNA here is from genome assembly GCA_903872005.1 of uncultured bacterium. The sequence goes on from CAIQJD010000185.1 coordinate 3,116, forward strand.
AGGTTGATGTTCATGGACTTGGCTGTGGCGCGCACGGGGTCGAAGGCGGCGTCCGTGCCGTCCTGCAGGCCGCTGATCTGGTAGATGGCCTTGAGGACTTCGGCGCCCTTCTCGTCCTTAGCGATGGCCTTGAGGCCGTCCTTGAGCTTGGTCTTGACGTCAGCCGGCAGGTCGACGCGCACGCTCACCGTGTCATTGGGGATCGGGTCGGTGTACATCAAGATCTCGACCTTGTCCTTGACATCGGGGAAGTCCTTGGCGATGGTGGTGCGGGCGTCATCGTAGCAGGCGCCGGCGTCCACCTGGCCCTTATAGACGGCCAGGACGGCGGCGTTGTGCGAGCCGGCGAAGACCGCTTCCACGTCCTTTTGCGGATCCAGGCCCTTCGCCTTGAGGAGCGCGCCAGGGTATAGCCAGCCGGAGGCCGAGGCGGCGTCCACGAAGGCGAACTTCTTGCCCTTCAGCTCTTCCAAAGACTTGAGGTTGGGGTTCTTCTCTTTGTTGTAGATGATCTGGCTCTTGTACGTTGCCGTGCCATTGCGCTCGGTGATGAGCAGCACTTCGGCCTTGTACTTGTCATGGGCCAGCACATAGGCGAAAGGAGCCAGCCAGACGATGTCGGCTTTGCCGGCGCCCATGGCTTCGATGGCCGCGGCGTAGCTGGTGGAGACGGATGAGGCCGTGACGAGGCCGGTCTTATCCTTGATGAGCTTGTCCAGTTCTTTCGCGCCGGCCAGAATGGCCTGGGTGTCGCCCGAGGGGACGAAGATCTGCACCAGAGGCTTGGCTTCGGTGCCGACTTGGGCGGCCGGGGCTTTGGTCGCTTCGGGCGCTTTGGTGGCCGCGGGGGCTTGGGTAGCCGCGGGGGCCGTCGTGGGCGCGGGGGTGGCGGCCGGCGTGCAGCCGCTCAATAGGGTTGTTAGGATCACGAGCAGACTGATCGTTACGAGCATCCACTTACGCATGGTGACTCTCCTCCTGAAAAAGTGTCTCCGCTAGGGTGCATGGAATGATCTCAGGTAAGGTGTTGGGCATTCCTCCTTTCGCACAGCTTTCGATGTGTCACAGGCAAAGTGAGAGGGCGGTCAACGCGTGCGTTGCCGCCTGTGTCAATGTCCTGTTCCGCAATGAAAAGGTCGCTATGTGCGTGCAGACTCATGCGGGAATTCCAGAAACTCTGGGTCAACAGCCGGCCGCTTCGTGGACAATCGGCGCACGCGGCAGCGCGCGTCATCCATCAGCATTATATCGCAGTTGAGGCGCGAAAGCAAGTGGCAAAACTCATTCCGGCGATGCGGCCGGCGTCGTGGGAGTGTTGCCCCTCTTGACCAGCACCTGGCGTGAATGGGTGGGGCCTTCTTCGGCTCCCACAATGCCTTTTTCTTCCATCAAATCAATCAGTCGGGCGGCGCGCGAGTAGCCGATGCGAAGCCGGCGTTGCAGCAGAGAAATAGACGCGCGGTCGCTATCCTGAATCACGCGCACCGCTTCGTCGAAGAGATCATCCTTCTGTTCGGATTCTTTGGCGCGGGCAACCATGTCCTCCCATAGCGGCGGTTGGATGGGGAGCGTGTCCGCCAGGGGCGCCGGCTCGGCCCCGCCGCGCATGCCCTTCCAGTAGCGCACCAGCCGTTGCAGCTCTTGATCGGAGACGTAACAACCCTGGAGCCGGCGCAGTTTGGCCGAATCTGGCGACATGAAGAGCATATCGCCGCGCCCCAGGAGCTGGTCGGCGCCAACGGTATCCAGGATCACGCGTGAGTCCACCTGGCTGCTGACGGCGAAGGCGATGCGCGCCGGGAAGTTCGCTTTGATCAAGCCGGTGACCACGTCCACGCTGGGGCGTTGGGTGGCGATAATGAGGTGCATGCCGGTGGCGCGGGCCATCTGGGCGATGCGGCAGATGTAGCGCTCGACTTCTTCCGGCGCGACCATCATCAGATCGGCCAGCTCGTCAATGACGATGATGATGAGGGGCAGTGGCTCTTCGGATTGGCTGAGCTGGCGCTGGTTGTAGCCTTCAAGGTTCCGCACGCCGGCTTTGGCGAACAATTGATAGCGCCGATCCATCTCGCGGGTGGCCCATTGCAGCGTCCCGACCACGCGTTCCAGATCCACAATGACCGGCGAGAGGAGGTGCGGGATGCCATTGTAGGCGATCAGCTCGACGCGTTTGGGGTCTACCATCAAGAAGCGCAGGCTGTCGGGCGTGTTGGTGCAGAGGAGGTCGGCGACGATGGCGTTGATGCAGACGCTTTTGCCGGAGCCGGTGGCGCCGGCGATTAGCAAGTGCGGCATGATTGCCAGGTCCGCGCAGACGGCCTGTCCCGATACGTCCTGGCCCAGGGCCATGCGTAGCGGCGAGTCCATCTCCTGGAATACTTCCGATTCCATGACGTTGCGCAGCGAGACGATGGACGTGCGGGCGTTGGGAACTTCGATGCCGACGATGGAGCGGCCGGGCACCGGCGCTTCGATGCGCAGGGGCGAGGCGGCCAGCGCCAGCGACAGGTCTTTGGCGAGCGCGGCGATACGCGAGACCTTGACTTTGGCCCGTTCGCCATCTTTCTTTTCCATGAAGCCGGGGGCAACGCCGAATTGGGTGACCGATGGCCCCTGGTTCACTTCGACCACGCGCGCCGGCACGCCGAAGCTCGCCAGGGTATCCTCGATGATGCGGACGCGCTCGCGCACCTCGTCCTGGCTCAACTCGACTTCGACGCCTTCTTCCAGGATGTCAGCGATATTCGGTAGCTGCCATTTCTGTCCGGCGCTGGCGACGCGGGGCAGCGCCGGTTCGGCCGGCGGAGCGGCGTTGGCCGGCGCGAAGCGGTCCGGGACGGGCGCGCCGGCGCCAGCCGGGGCGGTCGGCCGAGACGGCGGCGCGGCCGGGGGCGTCGGCGCGGCTGGCGTCGGTCGGCCAATGATGATGGGCGGGTGGGCAGAAGGGGCTGGATCGGCCGGCGGAAGCCACACTTCCACATCCTCGGGCGGAGCGACGGGCTGTGGGCGGACGAAGAGGCGTCGGATGCCCTGAGCCAGCCAGCGTGCGAAGTCGGTGACGGTGATGTCCAGCAAGAGGATCAGCGCGACGAAAAAGAGCACGAAGACGACGAACCATGCGCCGGCCATCCCGACGCCGCGTATCAGGAGCGAGGCCAGGGCATAGCCGATGTAGCCGCCGCCCTGTCCTTCGGCTGCG
>CAIQJD010000186.1 GCA_903872005.1 uncultured bacterium
CGCAGGGCGCGTATGACCCCAATAATCCAGAGTATCGGGCTATTCTGGAGGAGATCGGAGAGCGGCGACGTCTGGCGCAAGAGGCGCAGGCCGGCAACTTGCCGCTTTCGGGGGCGCTGCAAGCGGCTCTGGATAGCCGGCTGGATCTTTGGCGCGAGTTAATCGCCGGCCGCGCGCCGGCCAAGTCCGTGTCGGATGTCGCTACCCTGGCTCAGCCCAGCTATCTGCTGCTGCCTTTCACGCCGCTGTGGCACCAGGGAGCGCCTTACTTCAACCAGTTGCCCATTCTGACGCCGGGCAGCAGCCAACATACGGCGGTGGGATGCAATGCGACAGCGACGGTTCAGATCATGTACTATTGGAAGTGGCCGGCGAGCGGCATCAGCAGTCACTGTATCTCCTACCCGTATCGCTATCGGTCAAACTGGGATTCCACCGCGTTGAGCGCCTCGGTGACCATCCCGAATAGTTTCGCCGGCCGGCTGCGCTACGATTCTGGCAGCCATCAGCTTCAGGTGAATGGCTATTGGGATGACAGCGTTCACAATGCGGCCATCGGCCTGTATCCCGCTCGGGCGGACTATCAGACGGCGCTGGCAACCTTGTGGAGCCGGCTGACCCAGGACGCCCGTCTGGTCTGCGGTGACTTTGGCGCGGCGACGTACAATTGGGCCATCATGCGCGACACCAATGCCGATCCGCCGGATGCGGCCGGCCAAGAGGCGGCCAAGATTAGCGCGCACGTGGCTGTCGGCGTTGACAGCGCACTCGGTGCATGGAGCACCGGCTCGTACTTTGGCAATGACGTGCATGGTCTGGTGAGCTACTTCCGTTACGATGCGGCGGCGTTGTATACTCGTCCTCCCAGCGATGGCGGGCCTGGCGCCGATATCGCCTCGTTGACGACGGAGATCACCTGGGGCCGGCCGGCCGGCCTGGGCGGCGGGCGCGCAGATGGCGGCCATGCCTGGGTGGTGGATGGCTATGACAAGTCGGGCGATCCGAACCGGCTGTTCCACATGAATCTGGGCTGGGGAGGGGACAGCAACGGCTGGTATACGCTTGACTCGGCGCCATTTCCGCTGAATCACGATATGATGTCGCTCTTAGCGCCAACGACTGTGAAGTTCGTGACGACGTCGTGGCCCAATCCGGGCACCGGGTCGCCAGATCAGCCGTATTTCGGCATCGAGCGAGCGGCGCAAAACGCGCCGGCCGGCAGTCTGTTGATGTTGCAGGCCGGCTCAGAGTATCACTTCACCGGCGGTCTGGTCATTGATCGAGCGCTGACACTGAATGGCTTCGGCGCTGTCATCAGGTAGGCGGCGGGCAGCGGCCCAAGGAGATTGGATGTATGGACACGCGCAAACGGCGTCGGCTGGGGCTTCTGTTCCTGTTGGCTCTGGTCGCGGCGCTGATCCCTGTGGTCATCGCCAGCGCGCAGAGCGGCGGTGGGTATGATCTGGCCTGGAATGTGGTGGCCGGCGGAGGGACGTTGAGCGCCGGCGGCGGCTATTGGTTGGGCGGAAGCATCGGGCAGGCTGGCGCGGGGCAGCTCGCCGGCGGAGAATATGGTCTGACTGGCGGGTTCTGGGGCGGCCTGCCCCTGTATGGCGGGTATCTGCCGCTGGTGCGTAAGTAAGTTCGCGCGCGGCGCAGGCATCGTATGTGCTGGCGCATGCGATGCCTGCGCCGCGATTGTTGCGTTTGTCGCGCTGTTCGATTGTGAGTATACTTGCCTGGTGAGCCGGTTGCATCCAATCTGGAGGCGCACATGAAGTTCGATCCCAAAGGATTGCCCGTCATCATTGGCGTCATCTTGATCGTCGCCGATTTCGTGTTTCAGTTCTTCCCGAATGCCGGCTTTCTGGCGTCGTATCATCCGCTGCTCTATTTGGGGCTGGTGGTCGCGCTGGGGGGGTATCTGGTGGGCGACGCACTGTAGGCCGGATGCTGGGCAAGGACAGCCAGACATAAGGAGAGCAATAGCATGTGGGAGTCGGTGCAGCGCGAGGCCGTGGAGATTTTGCAGCGTCTCATTCGGTTCGATACGACTAACCCGGCCGGCAATGAGACGCCGGCGGCGCAGTATGTGGCGCAGGCTCTGGCTCAGCAGGCCGGCATTGAGACGGCCGTGCTGGAATTCGCGCCGGGGCGGGGGAGCGCGGTGGCGCGCTTGCGCGGCACGGGCGAGGCCGCGCCGTTGTTGCTGATGGCCCATCTGGATGTGGTGCCTTCGGTGGCCTCGGAGTGGAGCCATCCGCCCTTCGCCGGCGATGTCGCGGATGGTTATGTGTGGGGGCGCGGCGCGGTGGACACGAAGAACGCCACGGCCATTCAGATGGTGACGATGCTGCTGCTGGCGCGGCGTGGCGTGACGCTGAAGCGCGACCTGTTGTTGGCGGCCATGGCGGATGAAGAGGTGGGGGGAGGCGGGGCCAGTTTTCTGGCGACGAAGCACCCGGAATGGGTGAAGGCCGAGTATGCGTTTAATGAAGGCGGCGGCGAGGCGATGGTGGTTGGCGGCCGGCGCATCTATGCCTTCCAGGTGGCGCAGAAGGGGGGCATTGATCTGCGCATGGTTGGGCGGGGTGTGGCCGGCCATTCGTCGGTGCCGTACGCGGAGACGGCTATCAGCCGGCTGGCTCAGGCGATTGTGCGGCTGAAGGAACGCCCGTTGCCGCATCATGTCATTGATAGCACGCGGCGCTTCTTTGAGGGGATGGCCGCGTCCGTGGGCGATCCGGCGCTGGCTGCGGCGTTGCGGGATATGCTGGATGGCGAGAAGGAGCCGGCGGCGGCGCGCCGGCTTGGACTGGATGACTATACGGCGCGCATGTTCTCGGCGATGATGCACAATATTGCTGAGCCGACGATTTTGAACGCCGGCTATAAATCGAACGTTATGCCGGCAGAGGCGCAGGCGGTGGTTTCCACGCGGGGCCTGCCGGGTGTGACGGCCGAGCAGTTGATTGCCGAAACGCGCGCAGCGGCCGGCGATGGGGTGGACTTCGTCATCGGCGATTTCGCGCCGGGGATCGAGTTCATTTTGCCCGATGACGATGCGTGTTTGCAGGCGGCGCGGGCGGCGGTGGGGCGCTGGGACGCCGGCGGCGTGGTGCTGCCGTATCTGAGCTGCGGCGGGACCGACGCCATGTATCTGGCTCCCCTGGGAACGAAGGTGATCGGGTTTACGCCGATGCAGCCTGATCCGGCCGGCAAGTTGCTGGCCCTTGCCCACGCGAAGGATGAGCGTATCCGTGTGGAGAATTTGCTTTTTGGCGTGCGGGTGTTGCTGGATACGGTGTGTCGGTTGAATGGTGCGCCGACATGGGGATGATGGCATGGTGATGGCCGACGACGGGGAGACGCGGCTGTTTTATGTGACGTTTCAGATCAAGGATGAGGCGGCGTTCTTCAGCGCGGCGTTGGCGTTGGGAAGGCGCCGGCCGGCGACCCTGAAATTGCGTCATTGGCTCATTAGCGCCAGCGGGAAGACGAGCTATGCGCTGTGGGAAGCCGGCGAGGTCATTACGCTCATGGCGATCCTCGATGTCGAGTTTGGCGCAAGCGCGGACTACGACATCGAGGAAGTCAATCTGCTGTACGCGGCGCGCTGAATCAGGGTTTCTTCTGAAGGGCTTCGGCGACGTCGGCCGGCACTGGCGCGTAGTGGTCGAACTCCATGACGAAGCTGCCGCGTCCTTGCGTGCGGGAGCGCAGGGATGTGGCGTAGCCGAACATGCCGGCCAGGGGCGCGTGGGCCGTGACGCTTTGCATGCCGCCGGGGCGGGTTTCCAGGCCGGCGATGCCGGCGCGACGGC
>CAIQJD010000187.1 GCA_903872005.1 uncultured bacterium
GGCGCATCGGCCCGCGCCAGGTGGCTCAGACCGATCAGCGCGCCGGCCAGCGCCAGCCAGGCCGGTCGGCCGGCGCGCCGGCCGCGCTGCATCGCCAGCAACGCCAGGCTGGCCGTCACGGCGAAGGGCGCAAAGTTGTCCGTGGCGATCCAATATTTGGCGTAAAAGGGCGTGAAGAGCATCAGCAGGCCGGCCAGCCAGGCGCGCCGGCGCGAAGGGGCCAACTGCCGGCTGACCCGATAGGCGATGAGCGGCAAGATGGATGACAAGAGGATGAAGGGCGCCTGGCCGGCGCGGAAGGTCGCGCCGAAGAGCGCCATGAAGGGAACCATGAGGAACGACGTCAGCGGCATCCAGAACTGAAAGGCCGGCGCCGGCAGGCTCCAGGCATGGCCCAGATAGTTCCAGAGATAGGGTTCGGTGAGGCCATAGCCGGCGACAATGCGCTCCGCGCCGATATAATAATAGTAGGCGTCCATATATCCCGGCACGCGCAGCGGCAGCGCGCTGAGCAGGCGCGCCGCCAGAGAAAGCGCCAGCAGGAGCGCCAGATCACGCCCCTGCGCCGAGATGCTAAACCTGCGAGCGTTCATCATCAGATAGCTCCGCCGGCTCGCAAGCCGGACCATTCATGTCTTCCCCCCCTACCGCAGCGCATAGAGCCGATACGCCGGCGCGGCCGGCCACTCCACCTCGCGCAGATAGCCCCGCTCGAACGCCGTCCACTGCTCCAGGTCACGGTCGCTCACCGCCTGAACCACATCGCCGCGCAGATAGTCCATGCCCAGGCGATAGAGCAGCACGTGCGTGTAGCCTTCCTGGCGTAGCGCGGCGGCGATGTCGCCGGCCTCGGCATGGCCCAGGACCAGCCGCGCCCAATGATCCACGATGGCATCCGGCTCGGCCGGCCGCGTCGCGTAGTAGCCCCGCGTCTCATACAGGAAGAGCGTGCGGCTCTCGGCCGGCAGCTTCTCGGCCAATTGCGCCATCGCCAGGGCATACATCCCCAGGTTGCGTTCCAGGAAGCTCTGGCGCGTCTCCGCGCCGGCCAGCGCCGGGATCGGATTCGTGGACGCGGCGCGCAGCCCGAAGGTCATCGCATTGACGAGGAGCGCCAGGCCCAGGCTCAGGGTGAGCAGCCGGCGCAAGGATAGCCGGATCGGCAGGCACGGGTCGCAGGAGGCGATGCACGCGCCGGCCAACGGGCTGAGCATCGTCAGCGCCGGCAACAACAGGCGCAACTGCCACAGCGCACGCGACCCGATGACGCCGGCCGTCCAGGCCAGCCCCAGCGCGCCGGCCATCCACAAGATGGGGCCGGCCGCGCGCCGCGCCCGCGCGCCGCCCCGCAGCCAGAGCGGCGTCGCCAGGAGCGCCGGCAGCAACACCAGGAAGAACGGCCCGATCTGCCCGTCATACGCGTTGCCCTCGCGCAGGCCGATGCTGGCGGCCCAGGGCAAGATCAGCAATTCTTTCACGTTCCAGCCCAACCCGCTGCCGGGGCGATTGTACCAGACGCTGCGGAAGTCGTCCCAGAAACGCCCGCCGAAGAGGAAGGGGTAGACCGGATTGCCGGTGAAAGCCCAGTTCTTGATGAGCCAGGGGGCGACGAGGAGCAGCGCCGGCGCGGCAAAGGCCACGCCATCCAGCGCCGCCTGCCGCGCCC
>CAIQJD010000188.1 GCA_903872005.1 uncultured bacterium
GCCCGGCGCGCCGGCCGCGAAGAGGCCGTACAAGGCAATGTAGACCAGGCTGAAGGCCAGGAACAGGCGCACCGCCAGGGGGCCGCGCCGGGCGCGGTCAATGATCAGCGAATAGGCGCCGGCCGCCAGGGCCACGATAGCCATGTCGGCGGCCCACACGTACAGGATTTTCGGCGCGCCGACATTGCCGAGGAAGCCGCTGGTCGCGACTACTTCGTTCACATCCAGGACCAGGGCATTGATGAACAGCAGGGCAGCCAGCAAGAGGGCCTGAAAGGAATTCATGGCGTTGCCGCCTCGCACGCGGCCGGCCCACGCCGCAGCTCGTGCCGCGTCGCCTGCGTCGCCGCCAGGTGCTCGGCCAACCAGGCGGTCACGCTGTCCATATCGAAATCAGAGTCATAGACCATCAGATCCACGCCGGCGTAGCCGCGCTCCGGCCAGGTGTGAATGGAGAGATGCGATGCGCTCACAATGGCGACGCTGGTCACCCCATGTTGCGGGAAACAGTGCGTGATGTAGGTTTGCACCTGCGTATGCACTTTCTGCGCCGCCTGGAACAGGATGCTTTCCAGGAGGCGGGGATCGTTGAGCCGCTCTGGGGCGCATCCGCTGAAGTCAAGCGTGATATGGCGACAGACGGCCGCCGGATCTGATGGATTCTGACTCATCATGTTCCTTTCTGACTTTCGCCGAAGCCGACTGGAGGGCGCGCGACGCGAAGAGGCGTCAGGCGATCTGAGGCGATGCGAACGGGTCATCGCCTGCGGACCGACTTACCTCACTGCGAAGCCGTGGATGCCGGCTCGGATCGGCTGAATCAGGGAGTTCCGCGCGTCGGGGCCGCAACGTCTGGTCTGCGTCCCGCCGGCGCGTGGCGGCCCTAGCCGACGATGCTCGCCGCGATCTGCTTGAGCGTTTGCGTCATCGGGTGGCCCGGATAGCGCGTCGCGAAGACGCCGGCGCTCGCCAGAGCCATCATCTCGTCCGAGTGGGGCAGAATGCCGAACACCGGGCAGTTGTAAATGCGCTCGACGCGGGCGCGGACTTCCTGGATGTCGAAGACGCTCGGTAGCTTATTCACCACCAGCCCCATGCGCGGGACGTCGAGCTTGCGCGCCACTTCCAGGGTCACGGCCGTGCCCTGGTAGTCCTGCTGGTCCGGGCGCAAGATGACGGTCAAGACGTCGGAGATGGAGATGGAGAGGAGCGTCTCTTCATTCAGGCCGGGGTGCGTGTCAATCATCAAGACGTCCAGCTTGAGGACGTTGACCAGGTCCTGAAAGCCGTCGTTGAGGAGGCTCACATCGTAGCCTTCGCGCAGGACGCGCGCGATCTCGCCGGCTTTGATGCTGGAGGGGACGAGGAGGACTTTGCCCTTGATGTCTGGCCCCAGGCCGGCGGTCACGTCGTGGGCGGCCTGGCGGATGTCGCACTTGCCCCAGAGGTAGTCGTTGAGCGAGCGCCCCATCTGGCCTTCATCCAGGCCGAAGAGGACGTGGATGCCCGGCGATTGGATGTCGGTGTCTACCACGCCGACGCGCCGGCCTTGTTGCGCCAACAGCGCGGCGAGATTGGCGGTCAGGTTGGACTTGCCTGTTCCGCCGCGGAAGGAGTGCGTGGAAACGATTAGTGACATAGCAAACCCTTTCTCTGAGAAACTCGGAATCTGTCGCTCAAGGCTTCATCATGGGCGCGGCTCGCGGCTTTGCGTGGACAGCCCATTGACCACTTCGCGCACGAGGCATTCGATCTCCTGTAACGTCCGCACCGGCCGGGAATGGCCTTGCACCACCGTAGAGGTGCTGGCGCTCGGGTCCACGCTCATCACCACGGCCGTTGGATAGGCGCGGAGCAACGAAACGGCGTGCATTTCCTGGGCGCGATCCAGGATGACCAGGTCGACGGTGGCGTTGTCTTGGGGGTCGCCGGCGCCAGGGAGATGCGCCTGAAACACCATCACGCCCTGGATATGCTGGAGGTAAGCGGCCAGGCCGCTGAGCCACAAGGAATCGCCGTAGAGCAAGATCTTCTTGAAACCGCTCATGCCTCAGTCCTTCGTTCGTCCCACGTTGCGATTGGCAATGGTCTATGATGGTACAAGAGCGCCTGCGCCCCTGCGCCAAACCTACGATACGATTATAATGTGCTCTCGAAGAAAAGTCACTATACGGTGGACTAAAAGAGGTATAAAGATGGTATAAGTAGCACTGGTGAGAATTTATTGCTCTTCTACGTTGCGCGAGAGATAGGCAATAGCCTGGGCGCGCGAGGCGACGTGCAAGCGTTCGAGGATTTGGCCCATGTGATATTTGATGCTCTGTTCGCTCAGGTGTTGCAGGGCGGCGATCTCTTTGTAGGTGAGGCCGCGCGCCACCTGCTTGAGGATCTCCCACTGGCGCGCGCTCAGGCGCTCCTCGGCGCCCTGGGCCGCCGGCGCCGGCGGTTGGGATTGGGCCGCATCGGAGAGGACGCGACTCGCCAGGGCTTGCGGCAGCGTCGCCTGGCCGCGCATCACGTCCGCCAGCAGGCGGTAAAATTCCGTGACATCGAGGCTCTTGAGCAGATAGCCGGACGCGCCGTTCCGCAGCGCGGCGAAGAGGTTGTCCGCATCTTCCGAGACGGTCAGCATGACGACCTTGATGTGCGGCATCTCGGACTTGATCGCCAGGGTCGCCTCCACGCCGTTGCAGCGCGGCATGTCCACGTCCATGACGACCACATCGGGTTGCAAGGCGCGCGCTTGCTCCAGCGCTTCCAGGCCATCGTGGGCCACGCCGACCACGGTGCTGCCGCGTGCTGTCAGCAGATTCCGCAGGCCATCCAGGAACAGGGGGTGATCGTCTACCAGC
>CAIQJD010000189.1 GCA_903872005.1 uncultured bacterium
CATCCTCGCGCAAGTCAAAGACGCCTTGCGCCGCTATCAGACCGAGCATCCTCCCACACCATCCCAGGCCAGCCCATGACAGAAATAAATCTCTCCGAGGTCTTCCTGACTGCCATGCTCACCTACGGAGCGCCGGCCCTGGGGCTGGCGCTCCTCGCCGGCGCCCTGGGCATCCCCCTTCCCGGCACGCTCCTCCTGCTGGCCGCCGGCGCCTTCGGCCGCCAGGGCATGCTTGACCTCTGGATTGCTGCCGCCTGTGGATTGGCCGGCGTCATCCTCGGCGACAGCCTCAGCTACGGATTCGGCCGCTTCGCCAAAGGGCCAGTCGAACGCCGCTTCGGTCGCGCCGCGGCCTGGCATAAAGGCCAGAACCTTCTCCAACAACGCGGCGGCCTCGCAATCTTTCTAACGCGCTTTCTCCTCACCGCACTGGCCATCCCGGTCAACCTCGTCGCCGGCTCCGGCGGCTACCCCTTCTGGCGCTTCCTCGCCTTTGACCTGAGCGGTGAATTGGTCTGGATCATCCTCTACATAGGACTCGGCTATTTCGTTGGCAGCCAATTCGAACTACTCAACAGCCTGATCAGCGACTTCGGCGGAGCGCTCATCGGGCTGATCATTGCCATTGCCGGCTTCTACTTCTTCATCCGATGGCAACGCGCCATCCGCAACAAGACCCGCCACTCTCACGCGAGGTAACCATGTTCACGAACATCCATTTCATCACGCTGAATGTCCCCAACTTCGATGCCTGTCGCACCCTATACCGCGACCGGCTACGCCTCCCCGAAATCGCCCACGGTCGCCAGCCATCTGGGATGCGCCTGTCCATCTTCCAGGTTGGCCCCACCGCACTGGAACTCCACGAAGACCCCACGGCCACGCCGGCGCTCGACCCCGCTACCGGCGCGCCCGTCAACTCCATGTTCGATCACCGCGCCTGGGTCAACCACTTCGCCTTCGCCATGCGCGATGCCCATGCCGTCTATGATCAGCTCATGGCACGCGGCATCCCCTGGCCCTTCAAGCCGGCCGACCAACCGGTCGGCCTACACCTGGTGCGTCGCCGGCTCCTCGAAATCGAAGACCCGGCCCGTCTGCTGCTCCAGTTCGCCGAAATCATTGACGATCAAGGTCAGCCCTTGCCAGGCGACGGCGTCCAGGTCGCCGACGAACCCTGGCTGGGCGGCAACCGCATTGACCACGTCAACATCCGCGCCGCCGACATGACAGCTAAGCGCCACTTCTATGCCGACATACTCGGCCTGCCGGCCACACCGACCCACCCGACTCACCTGGGACAACAGTGTGACCTGCGCGTCGGCGTCTCGGTGATCGAGCTGGCCTGGCAAGCATCCATTGTCGCGCCGCTGCGCGCCGGCGTAATTGCCGCCATCGGCCTCCGCGTCCCTGACCTGGAGCAGACCGCCGCCGCTTTGCGCGCACGCGGCGTTGCCTGCGCCGGTCCCACCGTGGCCGAGCAGCTCCCTGGCCTCGCTTGCCGCGTGATCGAATTCCGCGACCCGGATGGTCTGCCTCTGTACGCCGCCACGCCGGCCTAGCGGTTTCACCAATTTTCGGACACCGTTTCAGTTCGGGAACATCCGCGAACCCTTGACATCCGCGCGGACGGCCCTATAATAGTGACAGGGTTTCTGGTTGAATCGGTTACCTGGATGGACGTGGTACCATAGTACTATTGTGGACGCCCCACCTCTTCGAGTACTATTGAAGTGTCAGATTAGACCACTTGAGGGACGCATTCGCTCGACAGACAGAATCCTGCGAGTGTCCTGGGGAGGATGAGCATGAAGAAGCTATTGGCCATTGCACTGGTACTGGCAGCACTTCTGACTTTCAGCGGTGTAGCGTGGAGCGGCTACTTCTTTGAGGACCCGATCTACCAGATCGGCGATGCCACCGTGAACGTTCTGGTTGGTCGGGATACCAGCGAACCGGTGAGTCAGCCCACGCAGGTGAAGGCCTTTGTACCTGGCAACGTCTCGGCCGCAGTCGTGGATCCTTTCGACTGCATCGCGACCGTCAAGCAGATCGGCTCGCAAAGCGGCCCGTTGCGCGTCTCCCTGGTAATGGTGAGGGCCGCCCGCACGGACGCCGGCCATGCGTATCCGGTACAGGTCACGGTCTTTGACGATGATGGTTACGTC
>CAIQJD010000190.1 GCA_903872005.1 uncultured bacterium
GCGAAGTTACCCCGGCCGCGCTTGACAAATTCCTCGCTCTCAGGTATAAGTCGCGCGTTAATGCACGAAGTTGCTCAGTGAACCCACGTCACGATAGGAGGTTCCTTAACCCAATGGAAAGAGTCACGTTCAGCGTGCCCAGCCTCTTTGCCGACCACCATGTTCTCAACGTTCGCAAGACGCTCTTCGCCCTCGCCGGCGTCCAGGATGTCATCGCCAGCTCCATGTACCGCGATGTCACGGTGGACTTCGACCCGGCCAAGACCTCAGCCGACGCGGTTCGCCAGGCCATCGAAGCGGCCGGCTATCCCATCGGCGTCGAGCCGGCCATGGACGTTTTGATCGCCTCGAAAGACGACGGCTCGCCCTGGTATACGGTCCAGCGCCGCTCCGTCACCACCGTCATGCTCGACCGCGAAATGTCGGGCGACTTCCGCAAGTACTAAAGGAGAATGTCCATGACTTCCGCTTGCAGATCCATTGACCCGGCGGTTGTTCAATTGCAGGCGCTTGCCGATCAAGCCTGCTACCCGACCGTCTTCAATCGCGCCGCCGAACTCAAGCCCTGCCCCATCGGCAATACCGGGGCGTGCTGCAAAGTCTGCGCCATGGGCCCCTGCCGGCTCGTCGGCAAGACCGAACGCGGCGTCTGCGGCGCCACCCTGGCGACCGTCGTCGCCCGCAACTATGCCCGCATGGTCGCCGCCGGCACATCCGCCCACTCCGATCACGCGCGCGGCCTGGCCGAGACCCTCGTCGCCGTGGGCAAAGGCGAAGCCGAAGGCTATCGCCTGCGCGATATTGAGAAGCTAATCGCCGTCGCCGGCTACATGGGCATCGCGACCAAAGGCCGCAAGCCCGAAGAGATCGCCGTAGACGTGGGCGAAAAGGCTCTGGCCCAGTTCGGCCAGCAGCAGGGCGAATTGATCTACCTGAAGCGCGCCACCCAGAAGCGCCAGCAGATTTGGCGCGAGACCGGCATCGCCCCGCGCGGCATTGACCGCGAGGTCGTCGAGTGTCTCCACCGCACCCACGAAGGTGTAGATATGGAAGCCGAGCATATCCTCCAGCAGGCGCTGCGCTGCTCTTTGGCGGATGGCTGGGGCGGATCCATGATGGGCACCGACATCAGCGACATCCTCTTCGGCACGCCGGTGCCGATGGAATCATCCTGCAACCTCGGCGTCCTGAGCGAAGACGAAGTCAACATCGTCGTCCACGGCCACGAGCCGACCCTCTCCGAGATGGTCGTCGCCGTCTCTCAGATGCCCGACATGATCGAATACGCCCGCTCCAAGGGCGCCAAAGGCATCAACCTGACCGGCATGTGCTGCACGGCGCAAGAAGTCCTCATGCGCCACGGCGTCAAGGGCCTGGGCAACTTCCTCACCCAAGAATTGGCCTTCATGACCGGCGCGATTGAAGCCATGATCGTGGACGTGCAATGCCTGATGGAAGGCATGTCGGCCATGGCGAAGCACCATCACACCCTGCTGATCACCACCTCGCCCAAGGCCAAAATGCCCAATGCCATCCACATCGAGTTCAATGAGCACCATGCGCTGACCACCGCCCGCGAGATCGTCAAGCGCGCCATTGACAACTTCCCCAATCGTGGCAAGACCTACATTCCGAAAGAGTACCAGTCGCCCTTGATCGGCGGCTTCTCGCACGAATACCTGACCTACATGCAAGGCGGCTTGCATCGCGGCTCGTTCCGGCCGCTCAATGACGCCATCATCGCCGGCCGCATTCGCGGCGCGGCCGGCGTCGTCGGCTGCAACAACGCCCGCGTGCCGCAAGACGAATCCATCATTCAGATCATCAAGACCTTCGTCGCCAACGATGTCCTGGTAGTCACCACCGGCTGCACCGCCCACGCCTCCGGCAAATACGGCCTGCTCTTGCCCGAATACATGGCCGCCGCCGGCAAGGGCCTGCGCGAAGTCTGCGAAGCCATCGGCATCCCGCCGGTGTTGAACCTGGGCGCGTGCGTGGACAACAGCCGCATCCTGACCGTCCTCACGCAGTGCGCCACCGAAGGCGGCCTGGGCGACGACATCAGCGACCTGCCGGCCGTCGGCCTGGCCCCCGAATGGATGTCGGAAAAGGCCCTCGCCATCGGCACCTACTTCGCCGCATCCGGCGCGCACGTCCTCTTCGGGGCCACCAACCACTTCAGCGCCAGCCCCGAAGTCACCAACATCCTCACCAAGATTTGGGAGGGGCGCTACGGCGGCGACATGGAATTCGTCCTCGAAACGGACAAGATCATCGCCCGCGCCCTGGAGCTGATTGACCAGAAGCGCGCCGCGCTGAATCTGGTCCCCTGGGACCCGAATCGCTTTGGCGCCAGCGGCGACGCCGAAGCCGCGCACCTGTTATCCCTGCCGCCCGAAAAGCGCGACCTGCGCACGGCCAAAGTCCTGACAGAAGTCGCCAAGTAGCCGGCGACATGGCAGCGCGGCGGCTCGATAGGTCGCCGCGCCACTTGCACATCTTGCGTATCAAGGAGTGAGGTAATCCATGTCTCGATATATCGCTACCCGGGCCTTGCGCGGCGCGAACCTGATCGTCCGCGAAGCCGAAACGATGCTCAAGCAAGCCATTGCGGACTTCGGCGCCAACACGCCCGTGCAGTTCACCAACACGGCCTACTACCTGCCGGTGACGCTGGGCTTCACCGGCCGCGAAGTCTCCACCCTCGGCGATCTCGTCTCGGTCGTAGAAGACGCCAAGAAGCTGCTGCGCCCCATGCCCAGCAGCAAGAACTGGCTCCCCTACCTGGGCGAGACCCTGGACGCCGGCACCGCCACCCTCCTGGCAACCGAGACCATCGAGGGCGTCCGCTTCGTGCGCGGGCAGGAGCCGCAGACCTGGGGCGCCGCCGGCGAAAAGCTCAACGGCCCCATTGATGACATCCAACTGCGCGCCTGGGGCATTCAGCTCGTAGACGGCCGCATGCCCGGCTTCTGCGCCATCGTTGGCTGCGCCAAGTCCAATGAGGTTGCCGTCGAAATCGTGCGCCAGCTTCAGCAGCGCAACATCCTCGTCTTCCTCTCCGGCAACGTCAATGGCCGCAGCATCATTGATCAACTGGCCGAAGAGAACATCGAAATGGGCTACGATACCTACATCGTCCCCTTCGGCACCGACACCATCTCGGCCATCTATGCCCTGGGCTTCGCCACCCGCTCGGCCCTGACCTTCGGCGGCATGAAGGGCGGCCAGACCCGCGACATCCTGCTCTACAACAAGTATCGCGTCTTCGCCTTCGTCCTCGCCCTGGGCGAAGTGGATGACCTCAAGTACGCAGCGGCGGCCGGCGCCATCAACTATGGCTTCCCGACCATCGCCGACACGGTCATCCCGCAAATTCTGCCCACCGGCATCACCGCCTACGAGCACGTCATCTCCATGCCCTTCGACGACATCGAGGGCAAGGATGATCTGGAGCGCGCCAAGCGCCTCGTCCAGCGCTGCATCGAAGTGCGCGGCGTCAAGATCAAAGTCACCGACGTCCCGATTCCCGTGCCCTACGGCTCGGCCTTTGAAGGCGAGCGCGTACGCAAAGACGACATGCGCGTCGAATTTGGCGGCAAGTACTCCCGCTGCTTCGAGTACCTGCGTATGCGTAAAATGGACGAAATCGAAGACCACAAGATCATCGTGGATGGCCCCAGCTTCGAGACTGCCAAAGTCGGCAGCGCCATGGACATGGCGATCCTGGTGGAAGTCGCCGGCCGCAAGATGCAAGAAGACTTCGAGCCGGTGTTGGAGCGCCAGATTCACTACTTCGTCAACGGCGCATCCGGCATCCAGCACATCGGCCAGCGCGACATCGCCTGGATCCGCATCAGCAAATCGGCCGCCGACAAGGGCTTCAAGCTGGAGCACTTCGGCGAAGTCCTCTACGCCCGCTTCATGGGCGACTTCGGGGCCATTGTGGACAAGGTGCAAGTGACCATCGTCACCGACCCGACCAAGGTCGCCGATCTGCTCAAGGTCGCTCGCGCCGCCTACGACTACCGCAACAAGCGCCTGGCCGAAATGACGGACGAGAACGTGGACACCTTCTACTCCTGCACACTCTGCCAGTCCTTCGCCCCGAACCATGTCTGCGTCGTCTCGCCAGAGCGCCTGGGCCTGTGCGGCGCTTACAACTGGCTCGACTGCAAGGCTTCCTTCGAGATCAACCCGACCGGCCCCAACCAACCCATCCCGAAAGGCTCCGTCGAAGACCCGATCAAGGGCTACTTTAGCGGCCCGATTGACTTCGTGCGCCAGAACTCGCACCAGAGCGTTGAGAAGGTCTCCATGTACTCGATCATGGAGAACCCGATGACCGCCTGTGGCTGCTTCGAGTGCATCATGATGGTCATTCCCGAAGCCAACGGCGTCATGATCGTCAGCCGCGAGGATCCGTCCATGACCCCCGCCGGCATGACCTTCTCGACCCTGGCCGGCATGGCCGGCGGCGGCCTGCAAACCCCCGGCGTGATGGGCGTGGGCAAGTACTACATCACGAGCAAGAAGTTCATCTCGGCCGATGGCGGCCTGAGGCGCATCATCTGGATGTCGAGCAACCTCAAGGAAAGCATGGGCGAAGAGCTGCAGGCTGCGGCCGAGCGCGAAGGCGTGCCCGACCTGCTGGAAAAGATCGCCGACGAGCGCGTCTGCACCGACGTAGATGGCCTGCTCCCCTACCTGGAGGAGAAGGGTCACCCTGCGCTAACCATGGACCCGATGTTCTAGCACTCGCGATTTCCCTTTCTGGGGGCCTCGGGCGTATAATAACGCCGGAGGCCCCCAAACGCGTCGCATCAGGTTGGGAGGCGTAGAATGAGCGTATTCGTCCGAGATGTGATGAGCCGCGGCGTGATCACCTGCAATCTGGACACGCCCATCCAAGAAGTCGCTAACCGCATCTGCAAAGCCCACGCCACCGCCATCATCGTAGTGGATGACCTAGGCGAGATCGCCGGCATCATTTCCCGCACCGACCTGTCACGGGTTTTCGTCAGCACGAAACAAAGCCAGCGGGCGGAAGACATCATGACCGCCAACGTCATCACCATTGTGCCTCACATCCCCGTCCAGGCCGCCGTCCAGCTCATGCTTGACCACAAGATTCACCAGCTCGTCATCATGCACGCCAAGCCGGCCCTCGGCCGGCCGGTCGGCATCCTATCCATGGACGACATCGTGCGTATCATGGCGGAACCTGGCGCCTGCGAAAAAGAGTGACGCTCGTTTGGCGCTCCGATGCGGTTCGTGCTAAAATAGATTGTGCATCATAGATGCGAAAGGAGAGTGATTCCGATGCCAGTCACCGTAGAGATCCCCAAGGAGAACTGGTCCGGCAAGATTCGCGAAGTCACCTTGGGTGCTACTTCAAGCAATGGCGGCACACGCGGCAAGGAAGTAGTCGTCGGCGGAGCTGCCGCCCTGCCTTTCCTGCATTATGAAGGCAAAATGCCTCACCGTCCGCTAGTCGCCATAGAAATCACCGACGAGACCCCAAGCTGGCCTCAACCGCTCCTGGAAGCCTGGGGCGATGTGGTGAACGATCCCGTTGCCTGGGCCAAGAAGGCCGAGGCCGCCGGCGCCGACCTCCTGCTCCTCGCCCTGCATGGCGGGGAAACGATCAGCGACGCGGACGCCAAACAGGCCGCTGCCACCGTTAAAACGCTCCTTGCCGCTTCCCCCCTGCCCCTGATTGTCAAAGGCCCCGGTCAGGCGGAAGCCGACAACGCGCTCCTTGTTCCGATCTGCGAGGCCGCGGCCGGCGAGCGCATCGCCGTGGGCTGCTGCGAAGACAAGAACTACCGCACCATCGTCGCCGCCGCTCTGGCGAACGGCCACATCGTGATCGCCAGCACTCCTATTGACGTCAACCTCGCCAAACAGCTCAACATCCTCATCAGCGACATGCGTATGGATTTGGGCCGCGTCCTGATGGATCCCACCACGGGCGCCCTCGGCTACGGCCTGGAATATACCTACTCCGTCATGGAACGCCTACGCCTGGCCGCTCTGACCGGCGACAGCATGACCCAGCAGCCGATGATCTGCTTCGTCGGCGAAGAAGCCTGGCGTCAAAAAGAGACTCGCGTCGGCGAGGGCGTGCCGGCCGAGTGGGGCGACTGGAAGCATCGCGGCGTCGTATGGGAAACACTGACGGCCACGTCGCTGATCGAGTCCGGCGCTGATATTGTCGTCCTCCGCCACCCGGAGACAATGCGCCTGATCAAGAAGACGATTGACGCCTTGATGGTCAGCTAGAGCGAGGAGATAAAGCATGGCACTCAGTGGTCTCGAAATATACAAACTTCTGCCCAAAACCAACTGCAAGGACTGCGGCTTCCCCACCTGCCTGGCCTTCGCCATGAAGCTGGCCTCCAAGCAGGCCGAACTCTCCGCATGCCCGCACGTCTCGGAAACCGCCAAGGCGTCATTGGCCGCCGCATCAGCGCCGCCCATCCGCCTTGTCACCCTGGGAACGGACCCCAACTTCGCGGTCGGCAATGAAACCGTCCTCTTCCGTCATGAGAAGACCTTCTTCCACGAGACCGGCCTGGTCGTCCGCGTGAAGGACACCGCCGGCGACCTCAAGCAGCAAGTGGCTGCCATTGACGCCTACAAAGTCGAGCGCGTTGGCGTCACGATGAAGATCAGCGCCATCGCCATCGAGAACGCCTCCGGCGAGGCCGGCAAGTTCGCCGCCGCGGTCGAAACCGCGCGTGGCGCGACCAAACTCCCCTTCATCCTGATGAGCGCCGATCCGAAAGCCATCTCGGCAGCCCTGGCCAAAGAGGGCGGTCGCAAGCCGCTCGTCTACGCCGCCACGGCGCAGAACCTGGCCGAAATGGCCGGCGCGGCGAAGGCCGGCGGCGCATCCCTGGCCGTCAAGGGCGCGACCCTGGCCGAACTGGCCGAGCTGACCGAGAAAGCGGTTGCGGCCGGCGTCGAAGACCTGGTCCTCGACCTCGCCATCCGCGACCTGGCTGGCTCGCTCGCCGGCCTGACCCAGCTCCGCCGCCTGGCGCTCAAGAAGAACTTCCGCGCCCTGGGCTACCCGATCATCACCTTCCCCGGCGAAGGCGCCGCCTCGCCGGAAGAAGAGACCATCCTGGCCGGTCAGTTCATCGCCAAGTATGGCAGCATCGTCGTCCTCGACCACTTCGACAAGGCCGACATCTACGCCCTGATGACCCTGCGTCAGAACGTCTACACCGATCCGCAGAAGCCGATCCAGGTCAGCCCGGGCCTGTACGAGCTGAACAACCCGAAGCCTGAATCGCCGCTGTTGGTCACCACCAACTTCTCCCTCACCTACTTCAGCGTCGCCGGCGAAGTCGAAGGGAGCGGCCGGCCGGCATGGCTGCTCATCACTGACGCCGAAGGCATGAGTGTCCTGACCGCCTGGGCCGCCGGCAAGTTCGACGCCGAGCGCATCGCCAAGGCCGTCAAACAGTTCAACGTCGCCAACAAGATCGCC
>CAIQJD010000191.1 GCA_903872005.1 uncultured bacterium
AGGACGGCCGTCGCCACGGTCGGGTCGGAGCCATCAATCAGGACGGCGATTTCGGCCTTGCGGCCGGCGCTGATTGCGTCGCTATAGCCGGCCGGGATCATCAGGCCGGCGCGCGCCTGGCCCCCGTCGAGCATCTGGCCCAGCTCTTCTTCCGTGGCGACAAAGGCGACCAGATCGAAGTAGTTGGACGCGCGATAGGCCGCGATGAGGTCGCGGCTCTGCTGCGTGTGGTCGCGATCCAGCACCGCCGTGCGGAGATGCTTGATGTCGGTGGTCGCGGCGTAGCCCAGGAGGAAGAGCTGCACGATGGGGATGAGGAACATCACCGCCAGGGTGCGCTTGTCGCGGATGATGTGCAGCAGCTCCTTGCGCGCCATGGTGAAGGTACGCAGGATCATGGTTGGCCCTCCTTGCATTGCCCTTCGGGCTGCGGCTGCAAGCCGTACAGGAAGAGGCGCGTCAGCTCGTCCACCAGCTCGTCTTCGCGATACTGGTCCGACAGGATGTGGTTGGGGCGCAGGAACGAGACGGCCGCCACGCCCCCCACGACGGCCGGCAGCACCACATCGCCGCGAAAGGGGCGCAGCTTGCCGGTTTCCACCTGCTGCGCCGCGTAACGGCCGGCCAGGGCAAGGACTGGCTGGATCACACGCGTCACGAAGATCTCTTGTAGCTCGCGGTCGGTCCACAATTCCGTGACCAGCGCCTGCACCAGGGCCGCGTTGCGGCGGGCAAATTGCAGCCGGTCGCGCAGGACTGCGGCGATGAAGGCTTCGGCGTCCAGCGAGATGGCATGGGCGAGCAGATCGTCTACCGATTGCGTGACCAGCTCGTCTACGATGGCGACCAGGAGCTGGCGCTTGTTCTTGAAATAGAGGTAGATGGTGCCCGGCGCGACGCCGGCGCGGCCGGCGATCTCTTTGATCGTGGCGCGCTGAAAGCCGCGTTCGCCGAAGATGGCGACGGCGGCCTGGAGGATCTGCCGGCGGCGCGCCTCGGCGGGGTCGGCCGGCGGGCTGGCTGCGTCCATGGGCTGTCTTCCCTTCTCATGGAACGCTCACTGAATGAACGTTCATTCAGTGAGATTGTAGCACGCCGGCGCGCCTTTGTCAAGACCCTTGGGCGCGTCTGGGGGTCCTGTGAAAGTCAGCATTCCTCTGGACTGCGTAGGCTTGCCTACGCCGGTCGCAGCGTGCGTAGGCAAGCCTACGCAGTCCACACTCTATCTCTTGGCCGCGCGCTACCACCCGAAGGCGTAGCCGATGGTGCGCGCCGGCGACACGCCGCCCAGGATCACTTGCCGCTCGCGGTCGTAGCGAATCGCCATCATCTTGCCGGTCGCCATGTCGTCAATCCGCACGACTTCGTGGCCCCGGTGCTCCAAATCGGCCACGACGCCGGCCGCGATGCGCTTTTCGACCATGACGCGGCCGGGGTAGGCGTCGCGCGGATAGAAGGATGACGGGAAGTGCGCCGAATAGATCAGCGGGGCTTCCAGGGCCCGCTGGATATCCATGCCAAAGTCCACGTAGTTCAGGAAGAACTGCAAGGTGATCTGATCCTGCTGGTCTCCGCCGGGGGTGCCGAAGACCATGTAGGGCGCGCCGTCGCGGGTGACCAGCGAGGGCGTCAGGGTGGCGCGCGGCCGCTTGCGCGGGGCCAGGGCATTGGGGCGCGCCGGGTTCAGGTAGAACATCTGGCCGCGCGTGCCGATGGGGAAGCCCAGGCCGGCGATCACCGGCGATGTGCCGAGCCAGCCGCCGCTGGGGGTTGCGGAAACCATGTTCCCCTCCCCATCCACCACATCCAGGTGGGTTGTATCCCCCAGATGTCCGCTGCCCGGGGCGCGCAACCCGCGCCGGTTATCGCCGGCGACATCGAAGGCGACGTAGTCCGGCCGGCCACGACCGACATCGCCCGGCCGCAGCTCCAATGAGGCGGATGCGCCGATCTGGGCGCGCCGGCCGGCGTTGTACGGCTCCGAAAGGAGGACGTCGAAGGGCGTATGGTCGAAGAGCGGGTCGCCATAGTAGGCTTCGCGGTCGGCAAAGGCCAGCTTGGCGCTCTCAATCCAGGTGTGCAGGTATTCGGCCGAGGCGTGGCCGAGGGCCTTGAGATCATAGCCGGCCAGGATCGCCAACTGCTGCACGAAGACCGGTCCCTGCGTCCACGGCCCGCATTTGTGCACGTCGAGACCGCGATAGTGGTACGAGACCGGCTCCTCGACGGCGGCGCGCCATTCGGCCAGGTCTGCATACGACAGGAGGCCGGCGTGCGTCTTGCCGCTGGCGTCTGGCATCGGGTGATCCTGGATGAAGCGGACGATGCGCTCGGCGATTGGGCCGCGATAGAAGGCGTCGGTGGCCGCTTCGAGGCCGGCCAGCCGGCCGCGTGGCGCCGCGCTGGCCTCGGCCCGGCACAGCGCTTGCAGCATATTGGCCCAGTCGGGATTGCGGAAGATTTCGCCCACTTCCGGGACGCGGCCGTCGCGCAGGTACACCTGGCCGGTGGTGGGGTAGACTTCCGTGTACTTCTGGAAGTTCGTCAGCAGGTGCTCGCGCAGCTCTGCGTGCATCGGATAGCCTTGCTCGGCCAGCTCGATGGCCGGCTGGAGCACCTGGCCCAGGCTCAGCGTGCCGAAGCGGGCGAGCGCCATCGCCCAGCTCCCCAGCGCGGCCGGCGTGCAGGCCGGCAGGTAGCCATCGCCGGGGATGAGGTCCATGCCATGCTGCGCGCACCACTCGATGGTGAAGGCTTGGGGCGACCACCCCATCCCGCTGATGGCGTAGGGCTTGCGCTCTCGGGCCGAGTAGATCAGCATCGGGACTTCGCCGCCGATGCCGTTCTGATGCGGCTCCAAGAGGTTGAGGCAGAAACAGGTTGCCGCGGCCGCGTCAATGGCGTTGCCGCCGCGCTCCAGCATGCGGAAGCCGGCCGCCGTCGCCAGGTAGTGCCCCGATGCGACGACGCCGCGCCGGCCCATGATCACCGGGCGAGTTGTGAGTGGTGACATGCCGTTTTCATCTCCTGAGCATTGGGATGTCTGTGCCGTCGCCGGCCACTATACTGTAGCTCCGCGCGATTGTCAATAGCCCCGGCGAGATTTGACAGGGCGTGGTTTTTCAGTACAATGGCCTCTGCGCTTGGGAATATCCGGGCGCCTGGGCCGCTAGCTCAATTGGCAGAGCAGCTGACTCTTAATCAGCCGGTTAGAGGTTCGATTCCTCTGCGGCTCACCAGGTGCAGTACGAACGTGACGCCACTACCACTGTCGGTAGTGGCGTCACGTTTTTTTGCCCCCGGCAGCGCGCAAAAACGGGCATGACCTTTGCAAGCAGGCTCTTCGGCGCGCCGCTGATCTGTCGGATGCGCCGGCCACGCGTCTGCTCCGCCTGCTACGCGGCTCGCCCCGATTTGACACAACCTGGGGTTGCCGCTACAATTGAGTTAGTAAATAATATATTCAGTAAAATGTTTGATTCGTCAAATAGTGATCTCACACAGAGGCTATGGGATGACGCAGCAGCAGACTTCTCTGGATCTGGCTCAGCGACTCTTCCAGTTGATCAAGCAGCTTCCGCGCACCAGAATATGGCAATGCGCCTCGAATGGGCTGACGCGCAGCGAGTACGAATTGCTGATGCTGTTGGTCATGCACCAGGGCGACGCCGGCCGGGCGCTGGCCGCGGCTGAGATCAGCGACCTGTTACAGATCACACCATCAGGCGTCACGCACCTGATTAACCCCCTGGAAGAAGGGGGATACATCGAACGCCTGCGCGATAGGAACGACCGCCGGGTGGTTCACATCGGGCTGACCCCCAAAGGGACGCAGATGGCGGAATCGCTGATCGCGCAAGTCCAGGGGCGCATGCTCACTCTGGTTCAACATCTGGGAGAAGAGGATAGCAAGACACTCATCTGCCTGATGTCCAGAGCGATTGCGCTCTTCCATAGCCGGCCCGAATCTTGAGAGCGTCTCAAGATAGGGCCTCCAGTTTCAGAGGATTGGCAGCGGGATATTTGAACATGACGGGTACCGATCAGAACATCATTGTCCAATTGCAGGACGTAGTCAAGACCTATAGCACCGGCGGCGACCCCTTCGTGGCGCTCAATCATATCAACATGGACGTCCGGCAAGGCGAGTTCCTGGGAATCATCGGCAAGTCCGGCGCAGGCAAGACCACCCTGCTCAACATGATCGCCGGCGTGAGCGAGGCAACCTCCGGACGGATCTTCTTCCATTGGACGGACCAGGCCTCCTCCTCCGCCCCTCCCATTGCGATTCATGCCCTCGACGAAGACCAGTTGGCCCTGTGGCGCGGTGAGAACCTGGGGGTTATCTACCAGTCGTTCGAGCTGATGCCCACCCTCAGCCTCGTCGAGAATGTCATGCTGCCGCCAGACTTTTCCGGGGCCTACCATCCTTCGATCAGCAAGAGACGGGCGCTGGAACTCCTGGAGCTGGTGGAAATCGCCGATCACGCCTACAAGATCCCGGCGCATATCTCCGGCGGGCAGAAACAGCGCGTGGCCATTGCCCGTGCCCTGGTGAATGATCCGCGCCTGATCATCGCGGACGAACCGACCGGCAATCTGGATAGCGTGACGGCTGACACGATTGTGCGTATCTTCGAAAAGCTGGCGGCGCAGGGGAAGACGATCGTCATGGTCACCCATGATGAGAGTTTCGCCGCGCGCTTTTCCCGCCGGCTGCAAATCGTGGATGGCGTCGTCAGCGCCCCTGCCGCGCCGCGCCCGCGTGCGCTTGACTCCCTGGCGACGCTGCGCGCCCCGCTTGCCCCGGGAAGGGAGAGCATCCGCGTGGAGACGACTCCTGCGCCGAAGCCGCCGCAGCAAGAAACCCCGGCCATCGTCTTGCGGGATGTCGAGAAGGTGTATGAGAACGCCGCCGGCAGGTTCGTCGCGCTGAAATCCATCAACCTGCAGCTCAACTATGGGCAATTCATCTCCGTGGTGGGCAAATCCGGCTGCGGCAAGTCCACGTTGCTGAACATGATCACCGGCATTGATCATCCTACGGCCGGCGAAGTACTCATCGGCAACGAACACATCTACAAGCTGAGCGAGAGCCAGCGCGCCCTCTGGCGTGGACGGAACCTTGGGGTAGTCTTCCAGTTTTTCCAGCTATTGCCAACCCTGACACTGCTGGAAAACACCATGCTGCCCATGGACTACGGCAACCTGTACCCATTCCGTGAGCGACCCGGCCGCGCCATGGAGCTGCTCAAGCTGGTTGGGCTGGAAGACCAGGCCCACAAACTGCCGACGGCCGTCTCCAGCGGGCAGCAGCAGTGCGCCGCCATCGCCCGCGCCCTCGCCAATGATCCCCCCCTCATCCTGGCAGATGAGCCTACCGGCAACCTGGATTCACGCGCCGCAGACAACGTGCTCACCCTGTTTGAGAACATGGTCAAACGGGGCAAGACGATCCTGATCGTCACGCATGATCCCTCGATCACCCAAAGAACCGACCAAACCATCATCCTCTCGGATGGCGAGATCGTTGATCACACGGTGACACGCGCCACGCCTTTCCTGCCCCCGGCGCCCATGCCGGCCGCCGCGAAACCGGCCGAAAGACGGAAGATTGCGCCCGGCGCGACGATTCTCAGACCGGGACAGGCGGCGGAGAGTGTCTTTTGAGCGCCCCGCTAAAGCCCAACTTTCTCAGACCCCGCTGGAGCAAGGTATTCACGGACCTCTGGAACGACAAGACCCGCACGGGGCTTGTGGTCGCATCTATTGCCGTCGGCGTCTTTGCCATCGGCATGATCCTGAGCGCCTCCCTCATTCTGGGCACGGACATCCAGCGCAGCTACGCCGCGGCCAACCCGCCCAATATCGTCGTGCAGACAGATCCTTTTGACCAGGATTTGGTGCAGGCCGTAACAAAGCTGCCGGGTGTCCGGGAAGCACAGGGGCGCCGGCTGGTCGGCATCCGGGCCAGGCAGGGGACGGGGGAATGGGTGACACTGAGCATGGTGGGCATCTCCGATTTTCCCGGCCCGATCAACTATCTCGCCACCATTGAAGGCCATGCCGACCTTGGCAAAGGCGAGACCCTGATCAGTCAGGATGCGCTGCACGTGACCGGGTTTCATGCCGGCGACCAGCTCGAAATCGAGTTTCAGGACGGCTCCACGCACGCCGTGACCGTAGCGGCGTTGGTGGCCGATCAGACGACGTCCAAACCCGACCCCTACGTAGACAACTATGCCTTCGTGACCATGAAGACGCTGCGGGCCTTTGGTCAGGACGACAGCTACAACCAGCTCTTCGTCACCGTAGCGGGCGACGGCAGCGACTCCGATCACATCGCCGGCGTC
>CAIQJD010000192.1 GCA_903872005.1 uncultured bacterium
CGTGACGCCGACCAGGCGCGGATCTGCTACTTTCCGCATGAGCGCCTGGCTCAGCTCTTCTTGAATCAAGTCAGCCACTTTGCGTTGTCGTCGCGTGACCATCTTTGCGCTTCCTCGTGGGGTCGGCCGGCGCAGCGCCGGCCGGCCCCAGCTTCCCCTATTGCGCTTCCACGCGCTCTTTGCGGTAGAACTCCAGGATGTCTTTCTCCTGGTAGTCCGTGAAATTATCAATGCTGACGCCGCACTCGAAGCCAGATGCGATTTCTTTGACATCTTCAGTGAAGCGTTTGAGCGCATGGACGTAGCCGTCGAACACTTTCACTTCGCTACGCAGGACACGCACTCGCGCATCGCGGGCAATGGTTCCGTCGGTGACGTAGCAGCCGGCCACCTTCCCCTGCTTGGGAACGCGGAACACGGCGCGCACTTCGGCCCGGCCCAGCACCGTCTCTTTATAAGCCGGCTCCAGCAGACCGCGCAAGCCGCGATCCACCTCTTCCACCAGGGTATAGATGACGTCATAGCGCCGGATATCCACACCCCCTTGCTCCGCCATGCGCCGCGCCGCGTTGTCCGCATCCACCGCGAACCCGATGACGATAGCCTGCGAGGCAGCCGCCAACATGACATCCGATTCGCTGATGGCGCCGGCGCCGCTGTGCAAGATATGCACGCGCAACCCCTCATTGCCCAACTGCCCCAGCGAATTGATGATCGGCTCCAACGATCCCTGCACATCGGCCTTCAGCACGATGTTCAGCTCTTTCACCTTGCCGGCCTTGATCTGGCTGGCGATGTCGTCCAACGTCAGGATTTTCACCGGCAAGGGTTGCGACGCGGTCGCCTTGCGCGTCGCCATCCGCTCCTCGACCCGGGCGCGCGCTTCGCGTTCCGACTCGAAGACCTCGAACACCTCGCCCACCGGCGGCACTTCCGACAGGCCCAGGACGACCGCCGGCGATGCCGGCGGGGCTTCCTTGATGGCATGGCCCTTGTCATCGAACATGGCGCGCACGTGGCCGTAGATCGTGTCAATCACCAGAATGTCGCCCACACGCAGCGTGCCATTCTGCACCAACACGGTCGCCATCACGCCCTTGCTGCGATCAATCTTGCCTTCGACAACCGTCCCCACCGCCGGACAATGCGGGTTGGCCTGCAGCTCTGCCACTTCCGTAACCAGCAGGATGTTCTCCAATAGATCATCAATGCCACGCCGGAACTTGGCCGAGATCGGCACGCAGATCACATCGCCGCCCCAGTCTTCGACCACCAACCCCACATCGGCCAATTGCTGCTTGAGCAACTCCGGATTGGCGTTGGACTTGTCCACCTTGTTCATCGCCACCAGGATCGGCACCTTGGCGGCCCGCGCATGGTCTATAGCCTCACGCGTCTGCGGCATGACGCCATCGTCCGCCGCGACCACCAGCACTGCCAGGTCGGTGACCTGTGCGCCGCGGGCGCGCATGGCGGTAAAGGCTTCATGGCCCGGCGTATCCAGAAAAGTGATCTTCTTGCCATCCACTTCGACCTGATACGCGCCAATGCGCTGGGTGATGCCGCCGGCCTCCGTGTCCACCACGTTGGTCTGCCGAATGGCATCCAGCAGCGTCGTCTTGCCATGATCCACATGCCCCAATACCGTCACCACCGGCGGGCGCGGCGACAGCCGGGTCATGTCCGTAATCTCACTGATGCGCTCTCGCAGCGTCTTGGGCGCTTCGGGCGCGACTTCTTTGGGCGCTTCCACGGGCTTCGGCTGCGTGGCCGTAAAGCCTAACTCGCCGGCAACGATGGCCGCCGTGTCGAAGTCAATCAACTGATTGATGTTTGCCATCACGCCATTGTTCATCAGCACTTTGATGACATCAATCGGACTCATGCCCATCATGGTCGAAAGCTCGCGCACGGTGATCGAGTCGCCGAGCACCAGCTCCGTAGAACGTGGCACGGCCGGCTGTGGCGCCGGGCGCGGGCCATCGGCGCTCTGCGGCCGTGGCGACGCGTGGCCGTGCCCCCCGCCGGGCCTGCCGCCCGACGAGAAGGGCTTCCCGCCCTGGCCGGGGCGCTGACCACCGCCGCCCTGTGGCCGCGAGCGCGAGCCGCCGGACGACGCTCCACCCTTGCCGGGGCGTCGGTCCGTGGAGGCACGCGGCTCAGAATGGGCATCCCGCCGTGGCTCCGAACGGCGATCGACGCGCTGATCAGACCGTTGCGCCGGCCGGCGCTCGCCAGACGCGGGAGCCGGCGCGGGGCGCGACTCGGTATGTCGCTCCGGGCGCTGTTCGCCCCGCGAGTCGGGGCGCGCATCCGAGCGCGTTTCTTGGCGTGGCTCCGGACGAGCAGCCGGCGACGACGCTTTTTCGCCATTGCTGCTCCCGCCGGGCTTCATCATGCTAGGCATCGGAGCAGGCGCAGGCACAGGCGCCGGTTTGGGCGCCTCGGCCTTCTCTCCACTGCGCCGTTTGCTCGATGAGCGATCCTTGCGCCGACTATCCGCGTGCGGCTCTGCCGGTTTATTCTTGTTGCCATCAGATAGCAAACCCTCCGCGATCTCGTCAATCGAAGGGCGTTTCTTTGGCTGTTCTGTTACCATCTCAGACTCTCCTTCCTGTCCTGCTCGCGCCGGACAGCGCAACATGGTACAATCCACGCGCCTATGCATGGCGCGCCCCGAACGCCGGACGCGACGCAGGCATAGGCATATCCGCCCGTGTCGGACTTTCAGAATATGCGTGACTGCAACGGAAGCAGAAAAGGGTTGCTATCAGGCAGAGGGAAAGCAGAGGAAGAATACGGCGCCAGCCGGCTCAGCGGCTGTGCGAGAAGCGCAGGCGAACTCCACGCCCCGCCACGCAGTTTACGCGCTCATATTTCGTCCCCCTCTTCCCGTCCGGCCCATGGCCCGACCCTTCACGTCCGACCTCCTGCGGATACGTTCATCACCCGTTCAGTCCCTTCGCGCCGTTACGCCGGCGCCGCCCGAATCCTCTTCTATCTCGGCCGGCAGCGTCACCGCAAAAGACCGCAGCGCCGCCACATCAGCCTCGGCAACCTTGGTCTTCAACGCAGCCTCCAGCGCGCCGCGCTTGAGCGCTTGATCCCAACAGGAACGCCGGCAACACAGATACGCGCCCCGGCCGGCCTTCTTCCCCGTCGGATCCACCTGCACGCCCCCGTCCGCAGCGCGCACGATGCGAACCAACTCGCGTTTGGCGTCCGACTGCCGACACGCCACGCAGGTGCGTGTTGGCACGTGCCGACGACGTCCCTTGCTCGCCTTCTCAGCCATCGCTCAACTCGTTCCACTCACTCCCAGTCGGCGCGACCGCGCGCGGGCTTGCGCTTGCGCTTGCCGGCGCTGTCGAAATCGTCCAATATCACTTCCGTGCCTTTCGCGGCGCGCCAGGGCTTATCTTTCTTCTTGGCCTTACCCTTACCCTCGCCTTCCGCGCCATCCTCGTCCACCGCGGCGGCTTCTTCCACCCACTCGGCCAGGTTGCCCAGTTCCGTCGGGACATCCCCGCTGGCCGGGACGGCCGCCGGTTCTACGGGGACTTCTGGCGGGGCAACGGGCGCTTCAACGGCACCGACCGGCGCGACCGGCTCCGGTTGCGCCGCCGGCGTTTTCGGCTCCGCCTCGGCAACGATCTGCGCGATGCCGGCCAGCTCCGCCAGCTTTTCTTCGTGTTCCATATCGGTCGCTTCAGCCTCGCCGGCCTTGGCCGTCAACATGGCCTCCGCTCGCGCCAGCAAATCCTCGCCGCCGGCCGGCGCC
>CAIQJD010000193.1 GCA_903872005.1 uncultured bacterium
GCGAGTACAATTCGTACAATGTTGCCAAATGCCCCTGTCGGGGCGTGATTCAAAAGGGAGAGGCGGAATCCTGAAGACGACATTGACATCCTCTTTACTGATTTCAATGCGTTGCACCAGAGTACGAATCAGCGTGCGTTGGGTATGCCAGTCAGCCGTAGTCAAGCCATCTTTCACTTTGCCAGCGAAGTCTGCCAGATGGGTGATGACCCGGTGTAGCTGAGCCTGGCGATTCGCCTCATCGGCCAGTTGCTGGGCCTTGCTCTCCAGTTCGGTGATGCGCTGACGCATACGGTGGAGACGCGGTTCAAACTCGGTTTGCTCGAGGAAGCCGTCCGTGTAGGCGTCGATCAGACGGTCAAGGCTGCGTCGCACCTTGGCCAGCTGGCCGTCAACCGTTGACCACTCGTCGTTGTCTGCCGCTGGCACATTCAGTCGCCGCTGAAATTCCTGCGCCAAACGGTGGGGATCGACCAGCAGTTGGCAGATTTCCTCCCACACTGTCTTGTCGAGGGTATCCGCGCGCACCTGCGGATTGTCGCAGACGCGTTCGCCGCCATAGCGGGTGGCGTCCGTGCCACTACACCGATAATAGGCGTACTCATGCGTTCTGCCCTGTGCCGTCTGGTTCCAGGTCGTCTTGCCATAGTAGGCATAGCCGCACTGGGGACAGACAAGGAGACCTTGCAAGAGATAGCCGGCACCTTGGTGGCGCTGGCGAACCAACCGGCGATTCTCCGCCAGTTGTTGTTGCACGGTCTCGAACAGCGGCTCACTCACCAAGGCCGGCACCGGGATGTAAATCCATTGCTCTGTGGGCCTCTGCTCGGCGGTTACGGGTTGTTTGGGCAAGGGAGGAGCACCGCGCCGGGGACGGAGTTTGGGTTGCCAGGGTGCGGCCTTCGTCCGGCCATAAGCGGCCTGCCCCTTGTAGGCCGAGTTGCGCAGCATATCTTGAATCGTCGACCGATTCCAGATGGTCTTGCCTGTGCGAGTCGGCACACCTGCTTGATGCAGGCGACGACAGACTTCATGAAGCGTCAGGCGTTCGTGGCCAACCCACTCGAACAGTTGGCGTACCACACGGGCTTCATCAAGCACGATCTCATAACGAGCTTGACCGCCCCCTTCGTGCTTGGTCACATAGCGGTAGCCGTAGGGGGCACGCCCCAGCACCGAGACATCGCCTTGGCAGGCCGCATGGCGTTTGCCCCGGCGGCTGCGCTCGAGAATCTTGGCCCGTTCATACTCGGCGATCATCCCCTGCACCTGGAGCAGCAAATCGTCTTCAGGACTGGCGCCAAGTGCGCGGTTGAGAAAAACCACGGCCACCCCGGCTTGGCGAAACTCATCCAGGAGCAGCACTTGGTAGACATACCTGCGCGCCAGTCGGTCTGGGTCGTACACATAGAGCCGGTCAATGTCATGAGACCCGATCCTGTCCCGTAACCGCTCGAGTGACGGGCGAATCAGGGTAGCACCGCTATAGCCCTCATCCAGAAAGAGGAACGCATCGGCTAGACGTAATCCGTCCTGCTCAATGCGTTGGCGGAGAGCGCTCACCTGGCTTGCAATGGTGCCCGCTTCGGCTTGCCGGTCACTGGAGACCCGAGCATAGAGCGCCACTACCTGTCCCTTTGGCTGTTCTGTCATGAGAGTCTCCTTTCCCGGTCTGTTGCCTCTATGCTCTGGCTGTGTTCGCTCAGCCCTCTCACTGGCGGTCGGGGTCCTCCACGTACAGGCAGGGGGATGAGCTTTTCATAGGCTTCGTTTAGATAAGTTTGGGCGAGTCGATTGACTTCGAATGTGCGTCGGATTGGCTGTCTTGGTTGCTGTAGGCATGCTTCACTCATCTCGATCTACTCCTCGTCATCCTAGGCTCGTGCGTGCCAGTTAGTCAGACGATTCCAGAGGAGCTCCTCCCAATCCATCTTTCTGACCTGGACGCAACCGCTCACGTGGTATCTTGATCGAGTAGTCTAGCATAAGTTTGGCAACATTGATGGGGTCATCAGAACATAGCGGCTATACCAGTCCATCAC
>CAIQJD010000194.1 GCA_903872005.1 uncultured bacterium
GGCGAGAAGACCTGTGAGGTCTCCGAGACCTCACAGGTCTTCTCGTCCAACGCACGGCCCAACGTCTGCTTGACGATGTACTCTACGATATAGGTGGGCGTGTAGAACACCCCGCCGGCCTTCTTGACCTCCGGCTTCTCTTCGATCTTGGCCTGATGGCCGGCCGTCAGGCGGATCACCTGGCCCAGGAATTGCTCGTACACCTGGCCCAGGATGTCGGCCGGGATTTGCGAGAACTCATAGGGGCAATCGGGGTAATACAGCCCGCCGATGATCTCTTTGAGCGGCCGGTCGTCCATCTTGAGCGCCGGCGTCAGGCTATCCGGCTCGCCGCGCCCCTTCTCGGCCGTGAAATGGAACAGCCCCGAATTGTAGCGCTGGTCGGCAGCCAGGAAGTCGAGCCGCAATTGGCCGTAGGCATCCTCCACCTTCAGCACGTCCCGCAGCTTGCCGTAAGGCTCGATGCCCCGATCCTCGCAGATACGCAGGAAGAGGATGCGGTCAATGGTCTGCTGCACCGCAACGTTCAGCTCGCGTGTGCTCAGGTCGGGGTTACGCAGGGCGATGTTGCGCGCCAGCAGCTCGCGCCAGCGCCGGATCTCCTCCAACAGCGCCGCGTCCACTTCGGCCGTGCCCTGCTTGCCGCGCGTGGCTGCGGCGAACTGGTCGAAGGCGCCGCGCAGCACCGCTCCTTTGGAGAAGACGCCGGCGATCTCGTCCCAGCGCGTCAGATAGTCCCGATAGTCCAGGAGCTTGATGCGGCCCGTGGCGGCCTTGTCGGTCTTATCTGGCTTCGGCCGGCAGTCGTAGACGGCGAACTCCTCGAAATCGCTGAGGATGCTCAGGGGGAGCTTGGACGACCAGGCGTAGCGGCGCAACTGGTAGGCCGGGCTGATGGCGTCCTTGATGTTGACGGCCGGCTTCTTCGCTTCCAGGAAAAACTTGCGCGCCCCGCCCACGCGGAAGCAGTAGTCCGGCGCTTCGGTGGCCCCGCCGGCCATCTTGATGGCGTCCTCGTGGATCACGTCCTTGTACGCTTCGGCGTAGCCCTGGACATTACGCATGTCCCAGCCCAGGGCTTCGAAGAGGGGGTCAAGGAATTCCTGGCGCGTCTGCGCCTCGTTGTATTCGCCGGCGCGGTACGCCGGCCGGTTGCGCTCGAAGCGCTCCACCAACTCGACGACGCTCTGCGGAACGGTCATGCGATTCTGCCTCCTTCGGGTGCAAACGCAAACCCTAAGGGTCTCCAAGACCCTTAGGGTTTGACATAAATCACCGCGACGTCATCTCGGTACGCCTCTTGCCATGCCGGCTGTGTCGCCAGATAGCGGCTCAGGAAGCTATCGGCTTCGACCAGTACATATCCTACACTGTACTGCCGCAGCGTCTCCTCCCAGCCGGCCCCCGCCCAGGTCACGTCCAGATAGCGTCGGATGAAGGCGTCGTCGTACAGGTCGGTGCGCCCGTCAATGAAGACGCGCCGGCCGGGGTACAGCTTCCAAATCAAATACCCGCCCCAGTTGTAACTGTTGAACATCGCGCCGGGCAGGTCGTGGCTCTGCAAATAGGCGACCGCGCCGGCGGGGAACTGCTCGGCCTGCGTCTGCTCGTTGAACGCGGCGCTCAAGGGTTGCAGCGCCTTGACGCCGCCGGCCGCCAGCAGCAGCGCCACAATCAGCCAGTTGGCGACCAGCAACGCCGGCCGCGCCGGGGCCGCCGGCCCATCCAGCGAAACCTTGCTCAAGCGAGGGTAGCGCGCCGCCAGGCCGGCCCACAGGTTGCCCAGCGCCGCCTGGCCGTAGGTCGCCAGGAGCGGCGCGGCGACCAGGGCGAAGAGGGCGATATTGCGGCCGGCCATCAGCGCCAGGTAGGTGAAGGCCGCCAGCGTAATCAGATCGGCGCAGCGGGCGCGCCGGCCGGCCAGCCCCAGCGCGGCCACGACCAGCAGCAAGAGCCAGATGAAGGGCTGGGCATGAATCTGGTGGAAATTGGGCGACGCCCACTCCTGAATGAACTCTTGCAGCGCGCCGATGCCGACGGTCTTGAAAGGATAGGTCAGCATGGTCAGGCCATGCGGGTTGATGGCAATGAGCGGCAGCGACAGCGCGGCCGGCAGGAGAATCCACCGCAGAGGCGCAGAGAATATCTTTTCTGGGAAACTCTGCGCTCTCTGCGCCTCTGCGGTTTGACTGCTGACCGCTGATCGCTGACCGCCGAACGCTGAAAGCTGACTGCCGACCGCTGA
>CAIQJD010000195.1 GCA_903872005.1 uncultured bacterium
CCGACGAGCAGCGCTCCTGCCAAAACAGTCATCGAGATCTTCTTGAATGTGCCGAACATGGTCTTTCTCTCCTGAAGTTCCTCTTCATGTTGTGTATGATCGGTCGCCGGCTGAGCGGCGACAGGGTACAGGCGATACGCACGGTCACAAGGCGGCCGGCCGCCGGGCGGAGGAGGGGCGGCCGGCCGGGTTGGATGCTTCGCTGCAGTTACCTCCTTTAGCGTCTGTGCGCTTGGATCGGTTGGCCCTCCCGTTATGCGTCTGCGCTGCGCTGCCTTGCCTTGCAAGGGGCGCTCTTGATGTTCTGTCCTACCGTCTCATCGCAGCGTCAGGCATAGTGTACTGCAAGCCGGGCGCGCCAGGCCAGTGCCGCGCATCATCTCGCCGGCGGCGCAGCCGTGCAGATTCCACACCAGGGCATGACGCGCGTCATAGTCGGCGGGCCGGCCCGATGATGGCCGGCAGTTGTGCCGGCCGCGTCGCTGTGCTACAATTTGCCCATGACCACTACGATGAACGAAAATCGCCCGGACCTGGCGGCCTTTCGCCTGCTGCGCCTGGCCGCCATCCTGTGGATCGCCTACTTCTTGACCCTGGCGGCGCTGGACACGCTCCTCATGGCGCACAAGCCCTTCGCGCCCCTCTACTATGGCATCAACATCGTCATGGCCCTGCTGGTGCTGGGGCTGGCGCTGTGGCGCTGGGCGCAGCGCAAAGCCGGCCATATCCTCCTGCCGGCCATCATCGTCCTGATGGCGACTCTGCCCATCGTCGTCAACTACCTGACGGCGCAGATGTTGCCCGGCCTCTTCGCGCCGGCGCCCAACACCACGCCGGCCGAGATGCTGGTGCGCCTCCTCCCCATCCTGTTCATTGCTCTGGCCCTGACCGCCTGGCAATACCACTGGCCCTATGTGATCCTCTTCAGCGTGGGAACGACCCTGCTGAACCTGCTCATGCTCATCTTCACCCTGGAAATCGGCTCCGTCCCCTTCTTTCACGGCTTCGTCATCACGACCATCCAGATGGTCAGCTTCCTGGTGGTGGGCTACTTCGTCACCACACTGACCGACCGGCTGCGGGCGCAACACGCCTCGCTGGAAAGCGCCAATGCCGAGCTGGCGCGCTACGCCGGCGCGCTGGAAAGCCTGACCATCAGCCGGGAGCGCAACCGCATGGCCCAGGAGCTGCACGATACCCTGGCGCACACCCTCAGTGGGCTGGCGGTGCAATTGGAGACGGTGAAAGCGTATTGGGCGGTGGATGAAGCGGTCGCCCAGGGGCAGTTGGATCAGGCCCTGGCGGCGGCGCGCTCCGGCCTGCAAGAGACGCGGCGCGCCCTCAAGGCGCTGCGGGCCTCGCCCCTGGACGATCTGGGGCTGCCCCTGGCCTTGCGCCAGTTGGCCGAATCGGCGGCGCAGCGCGGCGGCCTGACCCTGAACCTGGATCTGCCGGAGCGCGCGCCGGCCCTGGCGCCCGATGTCGAGCAGTGCATCTATCGCGTGGCGCAAGAGGCGGTCGCCAATACCCTGGCCCATGCCCGGGCGCGCCGGCTCGACCTGCGCCTGGTCGCCGGCGCGGACGCGACCTCCCTGACGATTCAGGACGATGGCGTCGGCTTCGCGCCGGCCGGGGCCGAAGCGGCCGGCCATTTCGGGCTGCTGGGGATGCGCGAGCGAGCGGCTATGGCCGGCGGCGCGCTGGAGATCGAGAGCCAGGCCGGCGCCGGCGTAACCGTGCGCCTGACGATCACGAGGGCGCAGCCATGAGAGTGATCATTTGCGACGATCAGGCCATCGTGCGCGACGGGCTGGCGATGCTGCTGGGTCTGGAGCGCGACATTGAAGTAGTCGGCCTGGCTGAAGATGGCGCGCGGGCCGTGGACCTGGCCGCGGAGAAGAAGCCGGACCTGGCGCTGATGGATTTGAAGATGCCCGGTGTGAACGGCATCGAGGCGACCCGGCGCATCCGCGCCCGCTTTCCCGACATCAAAGTACTGGTCTTGACGACTTACGATGATGACGAGTGGGTCATGGATGCGCTGCGCGCCGGCGCGGCCGGCTATCTGCTCAAAGATACGCCGCGCGCCGATGTGGTGCGCGCCGTGCGCGGGACCGTGGAGGGGAAGACCTATCTGGACCCGGCAGTGGCTGGCAAGATGTTGGAGCAGGCGGTCAGCCGGCAGACGCGGCCTTCGAGCCTGATTACCGCCAAACTGACCGAACGCGAGATCGAGGTGCTGCGCCTGGTGGCGCGGGGCCTGAGCAACGCCGACATCGCCGGCCGGCTCTATCTCTCCGAAGGCACGGTGCGTAACTACGTCAGCGCCATCCTGACCAAGCTGGAAGTGCAGGATCGCACCCAGGCGGCCGTGCTCGCCATCCAGCACGGATTGGCCGAACCCGGCGCATCAAAGGATTAACATGGCGTCGCCGAAGCTGTAGAAGCGATAACGCTGGCGCACGGCTTCGGCGTAGGCGTCCAGGATCATCGGCCGGCCGGCGAAGGCGCTGACCAACATCAGCAGCGTCGAGCGCGGCAGGTGGAAATTGGTGATCATGGCATCCACCACGCGGAAGGCGTAGCCCGGATAGATGAAGAGGGCCGTCGGGCCGGCCAGGGGCGCGACGGCGTCGGCCAGGCCGCGCGCGGCGGCCAGCCGGCCGGCGCTCTCCAGGGTCCGCACGGCCGTGGTGCCGACGGCAATCACCCGCCGGCCGGCGCGTTTGGCGGCGTTGATCTCCTCGGCTACGGCCGGCTCCAGATAGCACGTCTCCGTATGAATCTGATGTTCCTCGACCCGCTCCTCGGCGACCGGCCGGAAGGTATCCAGCCCAATGTGCAGCGTGACGAAGGCGAAGGCCGCGCCCTGCCGGCGCGCCTGATCCATCAGCTCCGGCGTGAAGTGCAGGCCGGCCGTCGGCGCGGCGGCCGAGCCATCGGCGCGGGCGTAGACCGTCTGATAGCGGCCACGGTCGGCCAGCGGCGCGTGGATGTAGGGCGGCAGCGGCATCTGGCCGATTTGCCCCAGCCAGGGTTCGATGGGCGCGTCAAATTCGATGAGCCGGCCGCCGGCGGGGGTGATGTCCAGCACGCGCGCGGCCGGCGGTTGCGTAGATGGTTGCGTAGGCAAGCCTACGCACTCCACACCAGCCGAAGTGGACTGCGTAGGCTTGCCTACGCCCGCGTCCAGGGCGATGACCGTCCCCGGCCGCACGCGCTTCCCGCCGGCCAGCGCTTCCCACGTCTGCGGCCCGCGCTTCGCCAACAAGAGCAGCTCCACCCGCCCGCCGCCGGGGACTTTGTGTCCGAAGAGCCGCGCCGGAATGACCCGGCTATCGTTCGCCACGAGCAAGTCGCCGGGGCGCAGATAGCCCAGGATGTCCCCAAAATGGTGGTGGGCCAGCGCGCCGGCGGCGCGATCCAGCACCAGCAGGCGCGAGGCGCTGCGCGGCTCGGCCGGCGTCTGGGCGATCAGTTCTTCGGGCAGGGCATAGTCGAAGTCGTCGGTCCTCATGGGTCGCTGATGTGGGCGTCGTGATAGCGTTCCCACTCGCTGTAGATGCAGCCGCAGTACTGCTGGCGATAGAGGTCATACGCTTTGGTCAGCCGGCCGCGCTCGGCCCAGCCGCGCCGGAAGTTCTCGAAGTAGAAGGCCACCCCCTCGGCGCGCCCCAGGCTCTCGCCCATCTGGCGCAGCAGCGCTTGATCCTGATGCGGGCTGATGAGGAGCGTGGTGGTGAAGGCGTCGAAGCCGCCGGCGCGGGCCTGGCGCGCCGTCTCGCTCAGGCGCATCTCATAGCACAGGGCGCAGCGCCGGCGAAAGGCTTCCTGGCCGCTCAGCCGGCGCAAGAAGGCCACGAAATCGTATCCCGGCCGCCAGATCATCGGCAGGCCGATGCGGCCGGCGTAGCCTTCCAGGCTGGCGCGCCGGCGCTCGTGCTCTTGCCAGGGCTGGATGTTGGGATTGTGCCAGAAGCCGGTCACGTCGAAGCCGATCTGGCGCAGCCGGTCAATCGTGTAGGTCGAACAGGGCGCGCAACAGATATGCGCCAGGATACGCCCGCCCGGCGACGCCACGCCGTCCATCAGAAGAGCTTCTCCTGCTCGGCCGGCGCGTCCTGGGGATAGGCCAGGCCCAGATGGGCGTAGGCGTTGCGGGTAGCGACGCGGCCGCGCGGCGTGCGGGCGATGAAGCCGAGCTGCAGCAGGTACGGCTCGTAGACATCCATGATGGTGTCGGCCTCTTCGGAGATGGCCGCGGCGATGGTATCCAGGCCCACCGGCCCGCCGGCGAACTTCTCGATGATCGTGCGCAGGACGCGCCGGTCTACGTCATCCAGGCCCAGCTCGTCAATCTCCAGCAGGCGCAGCGCCTCGTCGGCCACGGGACGGGTGATGCGGCCGTCGCCGCGCACCATGGCATAGTCGCGCACGCGGTGCAGCAGGCGATTGGCGACGCGCGGCGTGCCCCGCGAACGCATCGCGATCTCCGCCAAACCTTCCTCATTGACCTGCACGTTCAAGAGTCGCGCCGAGCGCCGC
>CAIQJD010000196.1 GCA_903872005.1 uncultured bacterium
CCGGGGCTGAGCATGATGTTCAGCATGTGGACGTCGTTGGTGGCGCGGGCCATGATGTCGCCGATGCGTTGCCGGCCGTGAAAGGTCTGGCTCTTGCCCAACAGGCTGACGTATAGTTCCTGTCGGGCGTCCCGTTCGATGTATTGCGCCAGGAATTCGACGGAGTAGTTACGCAGCAGCGCCATGATGCCCTGGCCGGCGGCCGAGCCGAAGCAAGCCAGGGCCAGGCTGAACAGCGCCCCGGTGGTCCAGCTGGCGCTGGAAATCAGATCGAAGCCCTGCCCAATGTAAATCTGGATGTAGCTGTAGAAGAGGTTATTCAGGACCGCGCCGGCCAGCAGTCCCAAGGGGAAGAAGGGATAGCGCGCCAAATGCGACAGGATCCAGGCGACTGGTCCTGAGCGGTTGTAGTGGGGTTCATTGGCCAGGCGGAATTCGCGCTTGCTCACCGGCATCTCTTTCGGCTGGTCACTCACGTCTCGCTCTCGGTCGGCGCTTCGGCCCTGGCGCCCAACGGCCGCTTGTGGGGGACGCCGGCGCGGCGCGGATAGTTGGCCGGCGTGCGGGCGATCTTTTTCACCACGATCAATTGGCGCTCCTCGGTCACGCCGGGCAGTTCTACCGGCACAATGCGATCCAGGCTCCCGCCCAAAATCGAGAAGGCTTGCGCGGCGTCGTGGGCTTCCTGTTGCGCCGCGGCCCCTTTGTGGACGATCACTGCGCCGCCCAGGGCGACGAAGGGGAGCGTGTACTCCATCAACTCCGGCAGCGCGGCCACGGCGCGCGCCAGCGCCAGGTCATAGCGTTCCCGATGCGCCGGCTGGTGGCCCAATTCCTCGGCGCGGGCGTGCAGCGCGGTCGCGCCTTCCAGCCCCAGATGGGCGATGACATGGTTCAGGAATTCGACCTTCTTGCTGGTCGCCTCGATGAGCGTCAGGCGAATGTGTGGCGCGACGATTTTCAGCGGCAGGCCGGGGAAGCCGGCGCCGGCGCCCACGTCCAACACGGTCGCGCCGGCCGCGCCGCGCCACACCAGCAGTACCGAGAGCGAGTCCAGGAAGTGCTTGAGCTGGATTTGCTCCGGCTCGGCGATGGCGGTCAAGTTGAAACGCTGGTTCCAGGCTATCAGCTCGTCGGCGTAAGCCCGAAACTTGTCCAGTTGTTGCGGCGTCAGGCGAATGCCCAGCGTCGCGGCGGTCTTGGCAAGGAGTTGCACGCGCGTCCCTTTACTGGCTCGCGGCCGGCCGCATGAGCGAGCGCGCCACCAGGATAACGCCCAGCAGGATCAAGACGCCGGCTCCGATGATGCCGCCGAGAAGACCTCCCAGGGCGCTGGCGAGTACGGCGAAGATCGCCAGGCTGGACCCGCCGATGATGAGCGCGGCGATCAAGAGGCCCGCCGCTTTCGGCCCCAGGAGCCACATGAGGAGCAGGCCCAGGCCGACCGAGAAGGGTTCCAGCGTCCAGAGATAGATCCATTGGCGCCACTGGCCGGTCAATGAGCAGTAGAGCAAGATCAGGCCGTTGACCAGGATGATGGAGCCAGGCATCGCCAGACCGTAGTTGTGCATGCGCTTGTCCCACCAGATGAAGATGGGCAAGAAGAAGGCCAGGCCGGCCCACAAGATAATGATAGGCCAGAGCCGGCCGATGTGGAACAACCCCAGGCCCCGCAAGAGCCACGAGCCGATATTCAATACCAGGAAGAACGCCCCAAGCAGCAGGAGCATCAGCCCGATGTACAAAGCGCCTCGGTTTTTCATCGTTCACATGCCTCCTTTTTTCTTGTTGAAACCTCTATCCGACGTTGCGCCGACGGCATCAAAGCGTCACGCGATCCAACGGGTCCGGCGCGTTCACGCGCAGCCCGCCCAGCGTCGTGAGTTCGCCGGCCAGGGCCAATGTCGCCGGCTCTTCCCCATGCACCAGAAAGATGCGTTGCAGGCTCTCGCCGCGCGCCGCCCGCACGTAATCCATCAATTCGGCCTCATCGGCATGGGCGCTATAGCCATTGATGATCTCCACCCGCGCGCAGGGCATACGGCTCGCCGAAGATCTGCACTTGCGGCTGGCGCTCGACGATGCGCCGCCCCAGGGTGTTCGCGGCCTGCCAGCCGGCGATGAGGATCGTGTTGCGCGGGTCTTCGATGTTGTTTTTCAAGTGATGCAGGATGCGGCCGGCTTCGCACATGCCCGAGGCGCTGATGATGATGGCCGGCTCGCGCAAGAAGTTCAGCTCCTTGGAATC
Source organism: uncultured bacterium (assembly GCA_903872005.1). The sequence continues at coordinate 2,249 of CAIQJD010000196.1, forward strand.
TTCGATCTGACGGATATACGTCAGCTTGTTGAACCCGAAGGCGTCATCTTTGTGGGTTTGTTGCACGAGGGCCAACGTGTCCTCGTCGTAACATTCTGCATGCCGGCGATAGATTTCCGTCACGTCGGTCGCCAGGGGGCTGTCCACGAAGACTGGCAGCGCCGGAATCTTGCGCTGCATCATCAGAATGTGCAGATCGTAGACGATGTCTTGGGTGCGCCCGACGGCGAAAGCCGGGATGATCAATTTGCCATTCTGATGGTAGGTCTCGTTCACCACGCGGCGCAGCGTCTGGCGGGCTTCTTCGGCCGATTCATGCCGGCGGTTGCCGTAGGTGCTTTCCAGCATCATATACTGTACGTTCTCGACGATTTCTGGGTCGCGCAAGATCGGCAATTCCTTGCGACCCAGGTCGCCGCTGAACATCAGCCGGCGCGTGCGCCCCTCTTCTTCAATGTCTAGTACCACCAGGGCTGAGCCGAGGATGTGTCCGGCGTCATAGAATTGCAGCGTGATGCCGGGGCCAATCGTCACGGGGCGGTGATAGCCAATGGCGTGGAAGGCCGGCAACGCGCGCACGACATCGGCCTGGGTATAGAGCGGCTCGATGGGCGGCTGGCCGTTGCGCGAGCGACGCTTATTGACATAGGCGGTATCTTGTTCCTGGATGTGGGCGCTATCCAGGAGCATGTAACGGCATAGATCGGCGGTGGCGGCGGTGGCGTAGATGTTGCCGGCGAAGCCGGCGCGCACCAGGTTGGGGATGTTGCC
>CAIQJD010000197.1 GCA_903872005.1 uncultured bacterium
CGGCCGATCCGTCGGCGCTGGCTCGGCGCCGGGCCACCGATGGCGCGCCACAGGGTGAGCGCGCCGGCCCAAAGGAGCGCCGAGACGCCCAAGAGAATGATCGCTTCGAGCATGATCGCCAGCCTCCTCGCGCCGCTGCGTACAAGGGCGGCGCACATCTTTTGAACGCCGGCGGATGCTCAATGGTTCCAGTTGTCAGGCGGCGTCATCCTGATCGGACGGTTTGCGCGCGCCATCGCTGAACGTCTTCACGGTGCGGAGCAAGACGAACCCCACCACCAGCGGCAGCCAGAAGGTGAGGCCGCGAAAGGTGAGCGCAATCACTGTGGCGGTGGCCGCCGGCACGCCCAGCGAGTTGTAGACCAGGGTCATGACGCCCTCGACGACGCCGATGCCCTGGGGCGTGATGGCGACGATCCAGAAGAGGAAGCCGATGGCGAAGCCGGCCACCAGCGGCCCCAGCCGGATCGGCTGGCGGAAGGCCAGGAAGAGCACGTACACCGAGAGGATGTCTACCGCGAAGGCCAGCAGGGCGATGAGCAACGTCCGCAGCAGTCCCCAGGGGTGCGCGGCGATGCCGGCCGCGGCTTCCACAAATTCGCGCGCCGTCTCGCGCGTCCATGCGTCATCCAGGAGCGGCGGCCGGCGCAGCCAGCCGGCCACGCGATTGATGACGCGTTGGGAGACATCCAGCATGGCATGCAGCGCGCCTGGCCGCCACAGGCCCAGGAGCAATGCGCCCAGTTGGACCGCAATTAAGACGAGCAACCCCGCCGCGCCGACGATTTGATAGGCTTGCAGGTCTTCGACCAGGAACAGATAGAACAGCCCCAAGAAGACGACGATTGCCAGGGCGCTGAAATCCGCCACATGGGCCAACAATTTGCCGGCGGTGGCGCGCGTGGCCGAATGGCCGCGCCGGGCGGCGTCATCGGCGAAGAGGGCGAAGCCGCTGGCCCCGCCGGTCGGGGCCGCGACATTGACGAAGAGCGACGCCAGGAAGACGGCCAGCAGCTCCAGGATCTGGCGCTCCTGCCCTACGATGCGAAAGGCCGAACGATAGATCTCCGCATAGAAGATGTAGTACAGGACTTGCAGCAACACCGCGACGAGGAGCCACTGCCATTGGCCGGTCGCCAGCGTGCGAAGAAGCTGGCGGATTTCGTCCAGACGCGTGAGGATGACGATAAAGAAAGCTATCGCTAATATCCAGAGTAGCCAGGATCGCTTCATGTCCTACCCTACGAGCTTATCCATTTGTTTGGGACTGGGATGCTCAACGTGTGCGCCGGCGCCATTCGTCCTTGAGTTCCAATGCGCGCAGATCATCGCCGGCGGCCAGGAAGTCTTTGATCAGGCGGTCGAACTTGCCGCGCTCTTCCAGCATGGGGAAGTGACGGGAGTCATCGAACTGGACTAAGCGCGTGTTTTGGCCGGCCGTGAGGAGAGCTTCTTCCCCAAAGGGGCGCACTATGGGGTCTTTGCTCCCATTTACCAGCATCACCGGCATGTTCAGGCCGGCCAGGATCGCGGGCAAATCGTCGTGGTCCAGCGAGTCAATGCTCGGCTCGATGACCGTTGGATCGGTCTTACGCAGCTCTTCCGATAGCTCGGCATAGTCCTGCCAGCGGTAGCCGCCAAAGAGGCCGCGACCGCCGACCATCGCCTTGCGGCTGACCGCATTCTTCGTCAACGGCAGGCTGACCGCCATGATCCGCTCGACGCGTGTTGGGAAGAGGCCGGCGAAGCGGAGCGCCGCCGCCGCGCCCAGAGCATGGCCGACCAGCGTCACGCGCCACATGCCAACCGACTCCATGAATGCCTCAATCTGCTTCACGAAATCGTTGATCTGCCCGCGGCCCCTGGCGCGGTCGGTATCGCCGAAGCCCCAGAAGTCGAAGGCATAGCCGCGCGAGCCGGCGCAGATTTCCTCCATCGTGTGCATCCAGTAGCGCCAGGATCCAAGCCAGCCGTGCAGGAAGACCACCGGCCGGCCGCGGCCGATGGTCTCATAGTGCACCAGGCTACCTTCGATGATGACTGCGCTCATAGGCTTGAGATGCCTCTGGGCAACACGGGGCGCGCTGCGCCGCTTACGTCGCGCTTCAATGGCCGGCGCGCGCCAGAATATCTTGCACCTGCTTCAACAACTCATCTGGCGCAAAAGGCTTCAGGATATATTCCAGAGCGCCGGAATCCATGCCTTGCTGAATCTCGCTGACCTGCCCTTTGGCGGACAGGAAGACCACCGGGATATCTTTGGTCGCGGCGTCTGCTTTGAGCACCTTACACGCCTCGAACCCGGTCATCTTGGGCATCCGCACATCCATCAGGATGAGATCGGGCTTGACTTCTTGGGCTTTGGCTACGCCGGCCTCGCCATTGCCGGCTTCAAAGGTCTCGATTGCTCCGAGCTGCAACGTGAAAACGATCAGTTCCCGGATGTCGCGCTCATCTTCAACAATTAACACTCGTTTGCCCATTAGGTTACCTCTGTTCGCTGATCGGCGGCCGGCTCATCTGGCGCTGGCTCCGGGCGGATCGGCAAGCTGACCATAAAGGCGCTGCCACGCCCCAGATTGCTCTCCACGCCGATGTGGCCGCCGTGCATCTCCACAAAAGATTTGACGATAGAGAGTCCCAGGCCAGTGCCCTGTGACTCGCGCACGCGCGGCGTGTCGCCGCGATAGAAACGGTCGAAGATTTTCGCCTGATCTTCGGGGCTGATGCCGATGCCGGTATCCACCACGGCGACCCTGACCGTCTGTTCGCCGGCGGTTGCCTGGATCGTAATGGCCCCCCCTTCGTCTGTGTACAGGCTGGCATTGCCGACCAGGTTCACCAATATCTGCGTCAGACGATCCCGGTCGCCGGTGACCAGCGGCAACGCGGCCGGCGCATCCACCACCAACTGCTGCCCCTTCTGTTGCACCTGCGCCCCAAAGGAACCCGCCACGGCCTGGATCACATCCACCAGTTGCACCGGCTGCAAGTTCAGCTTGATCTTCCCCGTCTCAATCCGACCGATGTCCAGCAGGTCATTGATGAGATTGGTCAGGCGGTCGGCATTGCGCCGGATGATGGAGACGAAACGGCGCTGTTCGTCATTCAGGGCGCCGATCTTCTCCGCGGCGAGGAGGTCGGTATAGCCCTTGATGGATGTCATGGGTGTGCGTAATTCGTGCGAGACGGTGGAGACGAACTCATTCTTCGTGCGCTCCGCTTCTACCTCGCGGGTGATGTCGCGCAGGACCGTGACCAGGCCCAACAGCTCGCCGCGCCCTTTCAAGACCGGCGCCAGGGTGGCGCTGATGATCTTGGCGCCAATTTCGAGCCGGCTCTGCACGATCTTGGACGCGCCGCGCGACTTCATCAGCCCCTCTGCGCCGCTGAGGAGCTGGCGCTGGCCCTCCGGATCCGCGGCGTAGAAGAAGTTCCGCACATCCTGCCCCACGGCCGTCGCCGCACGCGCCTGCAGGATGCGCTCGGCGGCCGCGTTCATCAGGATGACCCGATTGCTCAGGTCATTCACCAATACGCCATCGGCGATAGATTCCAGGATGGCCTTGTTGCGCGAGGTCTCTTCTTGTTGCTGACGCACCGTCGCGCCCAGGCGCTCCGCCTGGTCGGCGATGAAGCTATATAGCTCGGCGTTGGCGATGGCGGTGGCAACCTGGTTGGCCGCCGGCAAGACCAGGGTCAAATGGCTGGCGTCGAAGTAGTTGATGCGGTCATGGAAGAGGAGCAGGACGCCCAGGACATCCTCGCCGGTCGTCAGGGGCACGGCCAGCGCCGAGCGCGGCCGGGTGGTGACGGTGGCAAGCTGAATCCAGTGGATATCTTTGGACGTGTCCATGACGATGGTCGGTTGGCCGGTTTCCAGCACCCAGCCGGCCAGGCCGACGCCGCGCGGCAGCTTGGTCGCCGCGCCCTCGCGCGGCACGCTGCTCTCGCGGCCGACGGCGGCGCGGGTCACCAGCAAGTCCTGGCGCGGGTCGAGGAGCATGATCACGCCCTCGGAATAGCCAATGACTTCTTGCATCAACTGCAAGGCGCGGTTCATCACCTGGTAGAGATCCAGGCTGGAGCCAAGCTCGCTGGAAATGCGGTACAGCGCTTCGACGCGGTCGCGCTCCAGGCGCACTTCGCGCGTGCGCTCTTCGACGCGCAGCTCGAGCTGCCGGCTGAATTCCCAGACCTCGTCGTACAGCCGCGCATTCTCGATGGCGGTGGCCGCCTGGCCGGCGATGAGCTGACATTGCTCGATCTCTTCCGCGGTGAAGCGACGCTGCGCCGTGGTGATATTCAGGTTGAGTGTGCCGATGACGGCGTCGCGCGCGATCATGGGCACTACCAACAGCGCGCGCACGCCGCGCCATTCCAGAATGCCGCGCATCTCGGAAGTCAACGGATCAGCCCGGACATTGGAAATGAGGGCCGGCGCTTTGGTCTCAATGACCTGGCGCATCAAGGGGTCTTCGCCCAGCGGCACGCGGAAGGGCGTCTCGCTGTCATTTTCGCCGTGCTGGCTTTCGGCAACGACCTGGCCGAATTGATGATCCTTGTCAAAGAGGATCACCTGGCTCTGTTGCACACGGAAGAGCCGCGCGGTTTCGTCCACCACCGTCTGCAAGATGCGCCGCGGCTCCAACGAAGAGCTGATTGCCTGCGCCACCTGGAGCATGGCCTCGGCGGCTTCGGCGCGGCGCTGCTCTTGCTCGAAGAGCCGGCGGTTTTCGATGGCGACGGCCGCCTGGCTGGCGAATACTTGCAGTGTGGCGATGGTATCCGGGTCGGGGCGCCGGTGGCTGGCCGGGTCGTCCACCGAGAGCAGCCCCAGGAGTTGGCGATTGGATCCCCACAGCGGCACCAGCAGCATGTCATGCGGATGCCAGGCGTCTTCGCTCTCTTCTGCGCCGGCCGGCAGCGGCGTGTACAAATGGAGGTGCGCGCCCCAGTGCTCGGCCTGTTCCTGGGGATAGAAATAGGCATTCGCCCCGACGCGGTATGCGTCGGTGAGGATCTCCTGGATCACGGCGGCCGGCTGGCGCACAGACTTGAGCAGCTCGAACACGCGCAGCGGCAGGCCGGCGGCTACCACCCGGCGCATGGCCGGCGGGTCATCTTCTACCACGCTGAAGAGGACGACGTTGAATCCGACCGATTCCTGGATGCCATAGGCCGCGTTTTCCAGGATGTCTTCCAACGGCCGGTCGGTGCGCGCATCGTGGCTGATCTGGAAGAGCTGATCCAGTTGCTGATTGCGCCGGCGCAGCGCCTCGCGCTCGCGCACCTGTTCCGCGTAGCGCCAGGCATTGCCGATGGCGATGGATGCGTGCGCCGCAAGCATTTCCAGGAATTCGGCGGCCTCGTCACCGAACTGATGGGGCTGCTGGCTGCGTAAGTTGATGACGCCCACCACGTCGCCGGCGTAGAAGATGGGCGTGGAGATGGCCGAACGCGTGGCCGGTTTCACGCAAATGGTGTAGCCGGCCGGCTCCGTGGCAATGTCGGACACGATGCAGGTATGCCCGGAGAGGAGCGCCACGCCGGCCAGGTTGTTCTTCGTCGGGAACTCCGCCAGGCTGGCTTCAATGCGCGCGATCTCATCGGGCGAATAGCCTTCCGTGGCGCCCAGGCGAAACTCACCGCTGCCGGGGTCGCGCAACATGATGTTGCCATGGCCGGCCGAGAGGGCGAGCATGGCTTCGCGATGCACGGACGCGAGGAGCCGGCTGATGTCCAGCGTTGCGCTAAGCTCCTGGGCAATGCGCTGCATGGCCTCCAGCTCGCTCACCCGCCGGCGCAGCTTCTCTTCGGTCGAGATATCAGGTTGGCTCTGCCACTGGTCAACAGACACAGGCCACTCTCGCTACCCCCCGGCGGCCACGCGGCGGGCCTCGGAGGCGACTTCGGTGATTTCTCGGATGTCCGAGAAGGGCGCCGTCTTGTCCGTGATGGCGCCAATCGCCACGCTCATCAGCGGGGCCAGCCGTTTCTGGCCGGCCTCTTCAATGAGCAAGGCTCCTCGCTCGCGATCCTGAAATGAGTAGAACGAATCAATGCCCTTCGCGAACTTCTCGCTGATCTGCTGGCTGAGCTGGTCCTGCTTGCCGCCGCGCGTGATGACGATGAAATCGTTGCCGCCGACATGGCCGATGAAGTCGGCCGGCGTGCCCAGCTCGTTGACCACGTCCGTGACGACCATGGAGGTATAGCGCAGCACGTCATCGCCGGCGACGAACCCGTAGACATCGGCGAAGGGCGCGTAATGCTTGATGCCGATGTAGAGCACGCTCCAGGCGCCGCCGCGCAGCAATTGCTTGAGCTGCTCCTCAATGAGCCGGCTGCTGGGCAGGCCGGTGACCGGGCTGGTCAGGCTTTCATACGAGGCGCGCCGCAAGGCATTTTGCAGGCGCAGGCGCAATTCTTCAATGTCAAAGGGCTTGGTGATATAGTCATCGGCGCCCAGCTCCAGGCCGGCGATCTTGTCGCTGCGCTCGTCCTTCTGGGTCAGGAAGAGAATTGGGATGTGGCTGGTGCGTAAGTTCTTGCGTAGCTGACGACAGACTTCGTAACCGTCAATATCGGGCAGGCGAATATCCAGGATGACGACATTGGGCAATTGGCGCCGGCCGATTTCCAGCGCATCCCGTCCGCGGCCAGCGACCAGGGTCTCGTAACCGTGCGCCTCGAAATAGATTTTCAGCATCGTCGAGATGTCTACGTCATCTTCCACAATCAAGATGCGCTCTTTGCTCATGCGCCTTTCACCCTCCCGGCGAGATTCTCGGCCTCGTCGTCGCGCGGATAGATGCGCTCGTGCAGCTCCGCTCCCGGCGCGCCGAAATGATAGCTGTCTTCATAACGGATGTTGTGCGAGATAACCGTGCGCCCCGGTTGCGCGAAGACGACGGAATCGGATTCGATACTGCGCGCCGGATAGATGATCAGGCCGGCGCCCACGCGACGGTGATGGCCGACGCAGCCGCCCAGCACCGGCAGACTGACCGGCTCCAGCCGGCCGCGCGCGTAGACCCGGATCGGCCGCGGCATCAGGTTGAAATCGGTGAAGGTGGTGCCGGCGCCGATGAACGTATCGCGCCCCACCACGCACATCTGCAAGCAGGCGTTTTGCGCCACCATCGAATTCTCCATCAACGTACTCATGAACAGCGCGGCGCGGAAGGGCAGATAGCAGCCATCGCTGACGACGCTGAGGGTGAGCTGACAACCATCCATGATGTTCACGTTGTCGCCGATGATGCAGTTGGTGATGGAGACGCCATTGCCAATGGTGCAATGATCGCCGATGTAGGTTGGTCCCTCGATGACGGCGTGCGGATC
>CAIQJD010000198.1 GCA_903872005.1 uncultured bacterium
CGCGCCGGCCGCGCCGCGCATCACCCTGGCCCAACGCATCTTCCTGGTCAGCGCGGCCCTCCTGGCGGCGCTGCTGGCCTTTTTGCCGCCCCTGGGCCAACGCCTGACCGAGGCCCAACCGCAAAGCCCTTTCACCGAGCGGCCGGCCGCGCCGCCCCTGGTCATCGCCGACGAGCGCACGGCGCGCTGGAGCAATCTGCCGGCCATGCCGACGGCGCGCGGCCGGCTGGCCCTGGCCCAACGCGGCGGCAAGCTCTACGCCATCGGCGGCGACGCCGACGCCGGCGTGACCGCGGCGCTGGAGGTGTATGACATCGGCGCGGCCCGTTGGGATAGCCTGCCCGACAAGCCGACGCCGGCCGGCAACATCAGCGCGGCCTATGCGGCCGGCCGGCTGTGGGTTCCGGGCGGCTTCCTGGCCGATGGACAGATCACGGCGCGCGTGGAGACTTTCGACCTCCGCGCCGGCGTGTGGGGCGCCGGCCCGGACCTGCCGGAGCCGCTATGCGCCTACGCCCTGACGGCGTTCGAGGATAACCTGTATCTCTTTGGCGGGGCCAACAGTCAGGGGAATCAGAGCGTGGCTTATCGGCTGGATACGCAGGCCGGCCAGTGGGAGGCGCTGCCGGCCATGCCGGGGCCGCGCGCCTTCGCCGGCGCGGCCGTGCTCAACGGGCGCATCTACGTGGTGGGGGGCTACGACGGCCAGCGCGAGCTGAATAGCTGTCTGGTCTTTGATCCGGCGGCCGAGAAGGCCGGCCGGCCGGCCTGGGGCGAATGCGCGCCGCTCAATGTGGGGCGCGGCGGCCTGGGCGTGGCGACGGTGGGGGCCTCGCTCTTCGCGATGGGCGGGGGTTGGACGAATTATCTGGCCTCGAATGAGCAGTTTGACGCCGGCCAGAACCGCTGGGTCAGCATCGCTTCGCCGGTGAATGGGGTGTGGCGCAATGTGGCGGCGGCGGCCGACGCGCAGCGGGTGTACGTGGCCGGCGGTTGGGATGGGCGCTATCTGAATACGCTGCGCGCCTATCAGGCGATTGTGACGGTGTTTTTGCCGTTCACGCAGTAAGTCGAGTCGCCCCGATTGCTACTGCGTCTTCAGCGGGCGACAGACTCTTCGGCTTTGCGCGCCAGCGCGATGCGCGCCGGCCGTTTGGGCGGCAGCGAGACGATTTCGCGCCCGCTTTCTTGCTCATGCGCCTTCAAGTCCTGAAAGATCGCATCAAGATCGTAGTTCAGGCGGCGCGCATAATCTTCTCGCCGTTCGCGCACTTCCGCGACGATCTCATCTTGCCACATGGCAATTCTCTTACTCGTCGTCTCCCCCGCCGCCGGCCTCTTGCGGCGGCTTGGCCCCGCCGGCTTCGGCCTTGAACTCGTCGTAGATGTGCCCCAGCCCCGACTTGACCTTCGCCTCCAGCTTGACGCCGGCCGCCGGCATGCGCGGGAAGTAGGCCATGATCTCGGACAGGACGGCATTGGCGGCTTCGGCTTTGTTCTTGCCGGCGTTGAACTGCTTACGCACC
>CAIQJD010000199.1 GCA_903872005.1 uncultured bacterium
CCTCCCCTCGCCGCCGATCACCAGCGCCATGGGGCCGGTCAGGTCCGCATCCACGTGCAGTCGAGCGTCTTCCACCTTCTCCAATCCGATCACCCACAGGCCGGCTACCTTCAAGTCCTTGATCGCCCGCGCCAGGTTCGGCGCCTCCGCGATGGCGAGATGCTCCGTCGCGCCGGCCGATGCATTGACTGCGGCCGGCGTGACGCCGGCCGCGCGATGCTCCGGGATGACCACCCCATCCACCCCGATCGCCTCGGCGCTACGCACCAACGTCCCCAGGTTTTGCGGATCCTGCAAATAGTCCAGGATCAGGATCAGCGCCGGCGGCGCCGGCTGCTTGGCACGCTCCACGAAGTCGAACACAGAGGCATACGGATAGGGCGAAGCCTCGACCATCACGCCGTGATGATTCGCCGCGCCCGCCATGCGATCCAACGTCGCTCGGTCTAGCTCCTTGATGGGGATGCCGGCGTCCGTCGCCAGGCGCAAGACATCGCCCAGAGCGCCGCTCGCCGTCGCGCCGGCCGCCACAAAGACCCGGTAGATGCGCCGCCGGCGCGCCAGCAGCGCCTCACGCACCGCGTTGCGCCCATAGAGTAATTCTACGCCAGCCATCAGCGCACTCTCCAGCGCGTGCCATCCGGCCCGTCTTCCAGCGCCACGCCCACTTCATTCAACCGATTGCGAATGCGATCCGCCCGCGCGAAATCCTTGCTCTTGCGCGCGTCCTGGCGCAGCTCCACCAACAAATCCAGCAGCGGCTCCAGCAGGCCGGCCTTCTCGCCGCCCCCAAACTGCGCCGGCAGCAGCCCCAGGACATCGCCGGCCAGCGCCCGATACTGCGCCTGAATGGCCGCCAGCGTCGCCGCCGAGAGCGGCGTCCCGGCATTGATCCAGGTATTGCTCTGCCGCGCCAAATCGAACAACACGCTCAGCGCCACGGCCGTGTTGAAATCATCATCCATGGCCGCCGTGAAGCGCCCCTTCATCTCCTCCAGGGCCGTTGCTACGGTCGGGTCGGGCGCGCCGGCCGGCGCGCCGGCTTTCGCCAGCGCATCTTCCACCAGCTTGACCGCGCCGTGCAGCCGCTCCAGACCCTTCGCGGCCGCCTCCAACGCACCTTCCGAGAAGTCAATCGGTGAGCGATAGTGGCTGCTCAAGACGAAGAAGCGCACCACCAACGGCGCGTAGCGCGTGAAAGCTTCCTTGAGCGTGATGAAATTGCCCAGGGACTTGCCCATCTTCACGCCATTGACCGTCACCATATTATTATGCAGCCAGTAGCGCGCGAACGGCTCGCCGAACGCCGCTTCGGACTGCGCGATCTCGCTCTCATGATGTGGAAACTGATTCTCCATCCCGCCGCCATGAATATCAAAGGGTTGCCCCAGATACTTGGTGGACATCACGGAGCATTCAATATGCCAGCCCGGGAAGCCGCGTCCCCACGGGCTGCGCCACTGCAACAGATGCCCCGGCTCGGCCCGCTTCCACAAGGCGAAATCCGCCGGATTGCGCTTCTCCGGGTTCACCTCGACCCGCGCGCCCTCCTCCTGATCCTCCACCCGCCGGCCGGAGAGCCGGCCGTAACCCGGGAAGCTCTCCACCGCGAAGTAGACCGACCCATTGGCCGCGTAGGCGTGGCCGGTCGCCATCAGCGACTCGATGAGATCGAGCATCTCCGGGATATGCGCCGTCGCTCGCGGTGAGATGTCTGGCCGCAGCACGTTGAGCGCATCCATATCCTCAAAGTAGGAGCGCATATACAGCTCCACCACTTCCATCGGCTCGACCTGCTCCAGCCGCGCCTTCTTGAGGATCTTGTCCTCGCCGGCGTCCGCGTCGTCGGTCAGATGCCCCACATCGGTGATGTTCTGCACATAGCGCACGCGATAGCCCAGGAAGCGCAGATAGCGCACCATCACATCAAAAGATACGTAGCTCTTGGCATGTCCCAGGTGGGCGTGCCCATACACCGTCGGGCCGCAGACATACATGCCCACGCGCCCTTCATGAATGGGTGTAAAAATGTCTTTCTGTCGCGTCAACGAATTATAGACCTGCAGCGTCATCCTGCGCCTCCATATCCCACGTTAGCAAGCGTTCCAAAGTCCGCCGGCGTCCCAGCAGACAGACCACGATCTCCAGGCACGGCCCCTCCACCCGCCCGGTCAGCGCCGCCCGGATCGTCATCATCACCTCGCGGCCGCGCAGCCCATCTCGCTCCTTCAGATCGGCGCGCAGCGCCTTGAATAGCGCCGTGACTTGCGCCGGCTCCGTCCGTTCCAGACCACGCAGCCGCCGCGCGAACTCCTGCAAGGCCGACGCGGCGTGCGGCTGTCCCAAGACCCCATCCATGACCGCGCTGACTACCACATCATCGGCGAAGACGAAACGCGCCGCCGCCGGCGCATCGGCCGGCTCCCCCAGCTCTGGCCCAATGACCTCCGCCAGCTTCGCCAGCCACTCCGCCGGCGTCGCGTAGCCGCCATCGGCCGTCCAACGCTCCGAGCGGCCGTATGCCGCCATCAACGCGGTCTCCATGCCGGTTACAGACACCTTGCCGTCCTCCGGCTAGCGGTTTTCCGTCTGCGGCGCGGCGAACAACATGCGGCCGGCTGCCGTTTGCAGCACCTTCGTCACCACCACCGAGATCGTCTCATTCATGTAGCGCCGGCCGTTCTCCACCACCACCATCGTCCCATCGTCCAGGTAGCCCACGCCCTGCCCAATTTCCTTGCCTTCCTGGATCACCCGCACCTGCATCCCTTCGCCGGGCAAAACCACTGCCTTCACGGCATTCGCCAGCTCGTTGATATTCAACACACTGACGCCCTGCAGCTCGGCGACGCGATTCAGATTGTAGTCATTGGTGATGATCGGACAGTGCAATTGCTTGGCGAGCAGGACCAGCCTATCATCGGCCTCGCGCACCCCCTCCACATCCATATCCACGATGCGGATGGGCACGGCCGACTCTTTTTGCAGCTTGTTGAGCATCTCCAGGCCGCGCCGGCCGCGATTGCGCCGCAAAACATCCGGCGAATCGGCGATATGCTGCAACTCAGCCAGGATGAAGCGCGGCACCGTGATGACGCCGCTGATGAATCCCGTCCGGCTGATATCGGCAATGCGGCCATCAATGATGACGCTGGTATCCAGCAGCACAACCCCATGCTCTGCCTTGCTGCTGACGGCTCCCTCACGCCCGCTGAAGCGCGCCTCCAAGACGCTGAAGATATCCTTCTGGCGCATCACCATCACCGCAATGCCGAGATAGCTGAAAAAGACCGCGCCGGCGAAGGGCAATACCTGACCGACCGGAGACGGCAACAGAGAAATCGGCAGAGCCAAGAGCGCCGCCACGATCAGCCCCACGATGAGGCCCACCACGCCGGCCACCAGTTGCGATGCCGGCATCTTGCGTATGCCCTGCCGCATCGCCTGAAACGGCTTGGTCGTCAAGAATGGCGTCAACAACAACCCCAAAGCGGCGCCGGCCAGGGAAAGCACCACCACATAAGGGAACGATGACGGTTGCGAGCCTCCCAAAATGACTCCGACCTGCCACCCGACCACACCGAACGCGATCATGCCGACCAGCCGGAAGAAAAACTCCAGGCTCATAAGACACACTCCCTCTGATAATAATCACTAATCAATGGCGAATAATAAGTATGACGCTGCAAGTATACACCGGACACGGGGTCATGTCCAATTATCTTCAACCCGGCCCATCCTGCCCGCCCTTTCCGTTGGTGCATTTCGCACGGTTCGTGGTATAATAGGCTGATTTCAACGACTGAATTTCGGCAGGACGCCGCCTATGTGGAGTCTCCTTAAACGCCATAGCGACCGCTGGCTGGCGGCCGGCCTCGGCCTCGCGTTGCTGGTCCTCTACGCCGCCACCGCCGCGCCGGCCGTCCTGTACGGCGACAGTGGCGAGTTGCAACTGGCCGCGGCCCGCGCCGGCATCGCCCACCCGACGGGGTACCCCTTCTATCTCATGCTCGGCTGGCTCTGGACGCATCTTCTTTGGCCGGCCGCCGTCTCTTTCGCCGCCCGCCTCAATCTCATGTCCGCCGTCTTCGCCGCGCTCGCCGGCGCGCTCCTCTTCCTGACAATTCGCCGGCTCCTGCATCAAGCCGACATCACCCATCGGGCAACGCTTGATCGGGGTATCGCCTTCCTGGCGGCCGTACTCCTCGGCGTCTCGCCCCTCTTCTGGAGCCAGGCCGTGATCGCTGAAGTCTACGCCCTCAACGCGCTCATCGTCTGCGGCGTGCTCTTCTTCCTGCTGCGCTGGCTCTCCGAAGGCCGGCGCGTCGCCGATCTCCTCGGCCTGGCCTGCCTGGTCGGCCTCGGACTGGCGCACCATCGCACCATCATCCTTTGGCTGCCGGCCCTGGCCCTGACCCTCTGGCTCGCCGGCCGCAAGACCCAGACCCGACGCATCTCGCCCATGACGCTGGCCCTCATGGCCGGCCTGATCCTCCTGCCGCTGCTCCTCTACCTGTATATCCCGCTGCGCGCGCCCCAATCGCCCTATCTGACCGTGCCCGTATCCCCGGCGCAGCCCTTGCAGCTCTACGACAATTCCTTACGCGGCTTTGTCTTCTACGTCCTGGGACGCTCCTTCGAAGGCGCAATCCGGCCGGCGCTCTTCAACGCGGCGCGCCTGAGCGCCGCCGGCGACCTCTTGCGGCAGCAGTTCACCTGGATCGGCGTCATCCTGGGAATCATCGGCCTGCTCACCCTGGCCGCGCCCCGCCGGCGGCTCCTCCTCGTCGCCACCCTGCCAACCTATCTGCTCCTGGTCCTCTTCAACCTGGTCTATGACATCGGCGATATCGCCGTCTACTACATCCCCACATTCCTGATTTGGGCAATCTGGTGCGCCGTCGGCATCGCGGCCCTGGCCGACCGCTTCGGCGCGCTGATCCTGCGTTGGAAACCATCGCCGACCCGTCCTGATACCGGCCTCTACCGCACGCTCTTCCGTCGCTTGCAGATCGTCGTCGCCTGGCTCTTCGTCGGCCTCGTCGCGGTCCTGCCCCTCGTCATGCTGATCGTCAACCTGCCCAACGTCGGCCGGCAGAATGACACCGCCGCCTGGCTTCAATGGCAGCGTATCCTCGCCCAATCGCTCCCCGAAGGCGCCATCCTGATCAGCAACGACCGCGACGACATCATGCCCCTCTGGTACTTCCAGCACGTCGAGGGCCTGCGCCCCGACCTCGTCGGCCTCTTCCCCAAAATCGTCTCCGACGGCCGCTGGGAGGATGTCGGCCAGGTCGTGGATCGGGCGCTGGAATCCGGCCGTCCCGTCTACCTCATCAAATCCATGCCCGGCCTGGAAGTGAAAGTGGACCTGGAGCCGGCGCCGGCCAGCCTGATCCGC
>CAIQJD010000200.1 GCA_903872005.1 uncultured bacterium
CAGCTTGCCGTCCAGCGTGTAGAGCTGCCGCAGGGCCGGCTGAATATCCGCCAGGGCCTCGGCCGGCAAGAGGGTATTCAGGTCCACCAGCGCGCCCTGGCGGGCGTAGGAGGCTGAGCGGGCGAGGGTATCCTTCATGATGTCAGGGGGCGCGCCGGCGGCCAGCGCGGCGGCCGGCCGGCCAGCCAGCTCGGCCCAATCCAGCGCCGTGACTTCCACTTTGACGTTGGGATGGTCGCGCATGTAAGCGGCCGCGATCATCTGCTCGTATGCGCCGGGCGCTGCGCCGACTTCCGGGCGCGTCCGGGGCGCTTGATAGAGTAAATCCGTCCACCAGACAAGGGTGATCGGCTCCGGCGTGGGCGTCGGCGCCGGCGTGGCCGTCACCACGACGATCTTCTCGACGATGCGCGTCTGTTCCACGATGACCGTCGCCGGCTTTTCGATGATTTGCGGGGTCGGCGTCGGCCGGCACGCCGACAGGAGCGCGCTCCCCAACATAATCAGGCTAACCCAGAGTCGCACACTGTTCCGCATGAACTCGTCTCTCCTCACAGGCCCAGCAGATCTTGATCTCGCGCGCCATTGTACCATAACTCCATGGGTTTCTTGTAACTTCTATCGCCCTGTGGTAGACTGCCGCTGTCATCCGCCCACGTCGTCTGCTTTGGAGGATCGTCCTATGCTGACTGCTGAAATGCGCGCCGCGATCCAACGCGCGCTGGATGAAGATATCGGCCCCGGCGATGTGACGAGCCTGTGGACGCTGCCGGCCGACGCCATCCTGCGCGGCGAATTTCTGGTCAAGACCGCCGGCGTCATCGCCGGCCAGGAAGTGGTCGCCGCCGTCTTCGAGCTGGTGGATCGGCGCATCTCCTTCGAGCCGCTGATCGCCGATGGGACGCCGGCGCCGGCCGGCGCGGTGGCCGGCCGGGTCGTTGGGCCGGGCGTCAGCCTGTTATCGGCCGAGCGCACGGCGCTCAATTTCTTGCAGCGCATGTCGGGCATCGCGACCTCCACGCTCCGCTTTGTGGAGGCGGTGCGGGGCACCCGCTGCGTGATTCTGGACACCCGCAAGACCGCGCCCGGCCTGCGCTATCTGGACAAATGGTCGGTGCGCCTGGGCGGCGGCCAGAACCACCGCATGGGCCTGTACGATATGGTGTTGGTGAAGGACAATCACATCGCCGGCGCCGGCGGGGTCAGCGCCGCGGTCGCCGGCGTGCGCGCCCGCAATATCGCCGGCCTGCTCATCGAAGTGGAGGTCAAGTCGCTGGCCGAGCTGGAAGAGGCCCTGGCGCTGCGGCCGCCCCTCGACCGCATCATGCTGGACAATATGTCGCTGGAGACGATGCGCCAGGCGGTGCAGATAACCGCCGGCCGCGTCCCCCTCGAAGCCTCTGGCGGCGTCTCGATCGAGACGGTCGTCGCCATCGCCGCGACCGGCGTGGACTATGTCTCCATCGGCGCATTGACCCACTCGGTGAAAGCGTTGGACATCAGCCTGGATATTCAGTGAGCGGAAACGATGAGCGCACTACTGCTAGTCATCATCCTGATCCTCTCTTTCCTGATCATCCGCATCGGGGCGGTGGCGCTGGAACTGACCGGCATGGACACGGAACACGCCAACTTCCAATCGCTGTCGGCTTTCACCGGCACCGGCTTCACCACGCGCGAGGCCGAGTCGGTGGTCAACCATCCGCAGCGCCGGCGCATCGTCAGCTACCTGATGATTCTGGGCAACGCCGGCATCGTCTCCATCATCGGCGCGTTCCTCCTTTCGCTGCGGAGCGACGCGACCACTTCCTGGATCAGCCTCGGCGTCATCGTGGTCGTCCTGTTCGTCCTGTGGCGTTTGGCGGCCAATACGCAGTTGATGCGCCGGCTGACCCAGATGATCCGCAGCCGGCTCTCGCGCACCGATCTGGTGGAGCTGACCCTGGAAGAGATCGTGCATCAACAGGAAGGCTATGGCGTGGCGCGCATCGTCATCCCCGATTGCAGCCCGCTGATCGGCCTGAGCCTGGCCGACGCCCAATTTCCCAGCCAGCACATCGTCGTCCTGTCCATCTTGCGCGAAGGGCATTTGACCCCCGTGCCGACGCCCGATTATCGGCTGGCCGCCTTTGACGAGATGGTCTGCTACGGCCGGCTGGCCGCCATGCAGAGCTGCCTGGGCGCGTGCGAGATCGCCGTGCCCAGCCACGTGGCGCAACGCCTGGCCGAGCAAGAACTCGACGAGGATACGGAGTTATTGCATGTCTGAGCAAAAGGCCGGCGGCCCGCTGCCGGCGGATCGCGCCGCGCGGGTCGGTTGTCTCACCGCCGATCTGCCCGGCGTTGGCGGGCGCATCAAAGTGGAGTACGAGGACTTTCAGGTCGAAGAGCTGCCGCTCTATGCGCCGGCCGGCGCCGGCGAGCATACTTTCTTCGAGATTGAGAAGCGCGGCCTGCCGACCTTCCGCGCTGTCCATGAGATCGCTCGCGCCCTGCATCTCCATCCGCAGAGTATTGGCTACGCTGGCCTGAAAGACGCGCACGCCGTGGCGCGACAGGTCATCTCCGTGGAGCATGTCGAGCCGGCCGCCGTCCTGGCGTTGCAACTGCCCAGCATCCGCATTTTGTGGGCCAAGCGCCACACCAACAAGCTGAAGCCGGGCCATCTGGCCGGCAACCGTTTCACCATCCGCATCCGCGAGACGCCGCCGGCCGCCCTGGAGCCATGCCAGGCGGTTTTGGCCGTGCTGGCGCGGCGCGGCGTCCCCAACGGCTTCGGCGCGCAACGTTTCGGCCGGCGTGGCGACACCTATGCCCTGGGCCGCGCCCTGGTGCGCGACGACGCCGAGGCGTTCCTGCGCGTCTTCCTGGGGCAGCCGCGCGCCAGCGAAAGCGCCGCCGTGCAAGAGGCGCGTGGGCGCTATGACGCCGGCGACCTGGACGGGGCCATGGATGCCTGGCCGGCCAATTTCAATGATGAGCGCGGCGCGCTGGAGGCCGTGCGGCGCAAAGGGCTGCCGGCCGCGGCGCGCGGCGTTTCCAAGCGCCTGCGTACTTTCTTCGTGTCGGCGTATCAGTCCTATCTATTCAACCGCGTCATGCAGACGCGGCTCGATACGTTGGATCGGCTCTTCGCCGGCGACGTGGCGACCAAGCATGACAGCGGCGGCTCGTTCATCGTGCAAGACGTGGATGTGGAGCAGCCGCGCGCCGACCGCTTTGAGATCAGCCCTTCGGGGCCGCTCTTCGGCTATCGCTCGCTCCTGGCCGAGGGGGAACCCGGCCGGCTGGAACAGCGCATCCTGGCCGAAGAGGGGCTGGAGCTGGAGCATTTCAAGGCCATCGAGGCGATGAAGGTGCGCGGGGCGCGCCGGCCGCTGCGCTTCCCGTTGCAGCGCGTGGAGAGCTGGTACGACGCCGGCGTCGTCCTGGCCTTCACCCTGCCGGCCGGCTGCTATGCCACCAACGTGCTGACGGAAGTGATGAAGTCCGACGCCGCGGCCGTAGAAGAGCCGGCGGAAGAGTAGGCGGCTGCTCATGCATCGCTTGCCGCTTTTCCCCCTCAGCACCGTGCTCTTCCCGCGCATGGTCTTGCCGCTGCACATCTTCGAAGAGCGCTACAAGACGATGCTGCGCTACTGCGACGAGCAGGATGAGCCTTTCGGCATCGTGCTGATCCGCGAGGGCGAAGAGGTGGGCGCGCCGGCCGAACCCTACTCCATTGGCACGGAGGCGCATATCTTACGCGTCAGCGACCTGGAAGATGAGCGCAAGCTGATCGTTGTGCAGGGGCGCGACCGCTTCCGCATCCGGGAGATTTCCTTCCAGTAACCGTATCTCGTCGGCGAGGTGGAGACGCTGCCATTGCAGACCGGCGGGCTGGATAGCCGGCTGTTGGGCCGCGTGGAGATCACCTTCTATCGCTACTTGCGGATGCTGCGGCAGGCCCAGGGCCTCTCCGTGAGCATCAGTAACTTGCCCGAAGACCCCGAAGGGGTGGCCTGGATGGTGGCCTGGGGCCTGCAATTGGATCAGAGCATCAAGCAAGAACTCCTCGGCGTGGGCGATTTGCAGGAACTCTTGCTGCGGGAGGAGGCGCTGTTGGCAGACGAGAACCGCATGTTGTACCTGTTAGGGCAGGAAGATGTGCGCCGCCGGCAGCCGCCAGAGAACCAGGGCTACATCTCGATGAACTGAGCGGGCGTCTATCGCGCCAGCAGCGCCGAGCAACTCCTGACATCCCGCTCCTCGTCCGCGTGCATCCGCGTCTGTCCGCGTCCAATCCCAAATGGATCAGACCCGGCTGCCGGGGTGTGTTTCACATTTGGGGGAAGATGTGGCATAAAGGGTAGCGGAGCAAGACAAGGGAAAAGGGAGACAGAGACAATGCAGCAGACGTCGGCGCGGATGAAAGCGGCCTTGATGGCGATAGCGG
>CAIQJD010000201.1 GCA_903872005.1 uncultured bacterium
GCCGGCCCCGGCCGCATCCGCAACAGCGTGGGTGGCGCCGGGCGCAACATCGCCGAGAACCTGTCGCGCCTGGGCGTCCCCACCAGGTTGCTCAGCGCAGTAGGCGACGACGAAGCCGGCCAGCGCATCTTGCGCCAGGCCGAAGAGGCCGGCATGGATACGGCGCACATCCTGGTCGCCAAGGGCTATAACACCGGCGCGTACATGGCGCTCTTCCATCCGGATGGCTCGCCTCTGATGGGGCTGTACGATATGCGCGTGGTGAGCCGGCTGACGCCGCGCTATCTCCAGGACCGGCGCGCCCTTTTTCAGGACGCGGCCTTCGTCGTCCTGGACGCCAACCTGCCGGCGCCGCAGTTAGAGGTCATCTTTCGGCTGGCCGAGCAGCGCGGCATCCCGGTGGCGGCCGACCCGACTTCGACCGCCCTGGCGCCGCGCCTGCTTCCCTACCTCGCGCGCCTGCATCTGGCGACGCCGGATCGCGAAGAAGCCAGCATCCTGACCGATATGCCCATCCATAGTGAAATGGACGCGCTGGAGGCCGCCAAGCGCCTGGTGGCGCGCGGCGTCCACATCGCCATCGTGACGCTGGCGGAGCAAGGGGTCTGCTACGCCACGCCGGCGGGGACGGGGCGCATCTCGGCGATCCAGACCGAGGTCGTGGATCCGACCGGCGCCGGCGACGCCCTGACCGCGGCCGTCGTCTTCGGCCGACTCAACGACTTCTCCGTGGACGAAGCGCTGCGCCTGGGGGTATCGGCCGCCTCGCTGACGTTGCGCAGCCGCGAGACCGTCTGCCCGGATTTGAGCCTGCAACGGCTGTACGACAATTTGATTGTGTGATGGGGGAATGCCCCAGCCCTCACGGGGCTGGAGCGGGATCGGGGCCGGCCGCAATTTCGGCCTCCACGGCCTGCCGGAACTGCTCCGGCGAGACGCCGGCCTTGGGGAAAGCGAAACTGAACTCGGAGCCTTGTCCGACGGCCGAGCGCAGCCAGATGCGGCCGCCGAGGCGATCCACGATGCGCTTGACGATGGAAAGCCCCAGGCCGGTGCCGTGCTGCTGCAACTTTTTGGCCTGTGTCGTGCGATAGAACTCCTCGAAAATCTTCTGCTGATCGTTGGGCGCGATGCCGATGCCGGAGTCCTTGACGCTGCCGCGCAGGAGCGCCGGCGTCTGGATCAGCGTCACCGCGATGGCGCCGCCGGCCGGCGTGTACTTCACCGCATTGCTGATGAGGTTGGTCCACAGGTGGACGATCTGATCGCGGCTGGCTTCCAGCGCCGGCGCGCTGGCGTCCAGTTGCGCCGTCAGGCTGATGCCCTTCTCTTCCATGGCCCCGCGCAACAATTCCAACGCCTGGTTAGCGACCTCGACCAAATCTACGGCCGTCGTGGCGGCCGGCTTGTCCTGGGCCTGGCTGTAAATCAGCAGATCGTTGATGCGCTCCAGCTCTTCATCGGCGCGCTTGTTGGCCCGCTCCAGGGTTTCGGCCTGCTTCTCGGCCGGCACATAGCCGCCCAGAATCAAGTTGATGTAGCTCTGGATGGCGGCGATGGGAGCGCGCAGCTCGTGCGTCACCAGGCGAATGAACATGCGCCGCGCCTCATCGGCCGCTTGCAGCCGGCGATTCAGATCGGAAAGCTCGCGGGCGCGCTCTTCGTTGCGCTCGTTGGCGGCTACCAGCTCGCGGTCGCGCTGGCGCAGGTGCGCCATCAGCGTCGTCGCCATCAGCGCGCTGAAGAAGACCGTGGCGATAAAGGCAACACAGATCGCCAGCAGGTAATTCTCCTGCAGGTATTGCTGCGGATACATGAAGCCGCTGAGATGGATGTGCGGGATCACCTCCAGGTATTCCAGCCCCACCAGGCCGGCGAAGAGGATCGCCCCGAAGCCGGCGTACAGGAACGCGGCCGCCCGCGAGAGCAGGATGCTGGCGATGATGACGTGCAGGACATAGAGCGTCCAGAAGGGGGTCTCGGCGCCGCCGGCGAAATGGAGCAGCGCGGTCAGGCAGAGCAGATCGAGGGTGATCTGCACGTACATGAAGCGCACGGCATGGCGCGATTGATCGGCCGGCGGCTGCTCCTGGCGCAAGCCGCGCGCATAGACGTAGAAGATGATATTGTAGAGGCTGATGAAGAGCGTCACGCCGATCAGCGGCGCGACGGGCAGGCCGGCCGAGAAGAGGAGGTTGGCCGCGGCGATGCTGATGAGCGTCCCGACGACAGCCAGCCAACGCAGTTGGATCAGCCAGGCGATGCGCGCGCTGATCTCTGCATCCACAGGCGCCAGGAGCCGGCGCGGCGTGTTCTCTTTCATGGCATCCCTCACGGCAACTCAAACGTCTCGCGCAAGGCTGCGCCGGCCGATGCCAGGTGTTGAGCGTCAATGACGCATGATACGGTCGAAATGGACGTGCTGATAGCCAGGATGTTGATGTTTTGGGCGGCCAGGGCGGCGAACATCGCGCCGGCGATCCCCGGTCGCTCGCGGAAGTCGGGGCCGAAAATGGAAATGAGGCTGACTTCCTCCGCGCAATGCAGCGCCTGCGCGCCCACTTTGTCGGCCGCCGCCTGGGCCAACGGCAGCGCGATGCGCAGAGAATCGCGGGCGATGCAGAGACAGAGATGATCCTGGCGCTGAAAGTCTATCAGTTGGGCGATGAACTGGATGCTGATGTGGTGTTCACCCAGGGCATTGAGCACTTCGGCGGCGATGCCGGGCCGGTCGGTGATGCCGAGGATGGAAAGCGCCGCCAGGCGCTGGTTCTGGATGATGCCACCGATCTTGATTTTGCCCATAGTCCCTCCGCGCCCGAGGCGCCGGCGCGTCAGCCAGGCTGGCGCACGCGCACCGGCCTGGCCGACGCGCTCAGGCGGCCGGCGCGCCGGCGAATTTGTTCACGGTATCCAGCAAGAGCTGGGGCGGCACCGGCTTGGTCAACCAGCTCAGCGCCGGGATGTACTCATCCGTGGGGAAGAGGCCGGCCTGTTGCGTGTCCATGATGGACGTGACCATGACGACGCGGACGTTCTGCAAGGCCGGCTCCGCGCCGATGCGATGCGCCAGGTCTACGCCATCCAGGACGGTGCTCATCATCACGTCCAGCAGCACGACGACCGGCGGATCCTTCTGAATCTGCTCCCATGCTTCGGCTCCGTTGCTGGCGGTTGCCACCTGATGCCCGCCCTTCAGCAAAATGGTGCGCGAGATTTCGACGAAATCGGGATCGTCGTCCACGATCAATACCTTACCCATAGAATCCAACCTCCTCGGATGCTCCGCCTGTAATCTGCCATATCCGGCTGCGCCGCGACGAATTCGCGCGCTCACCTGCCCTGATTATAGCAGACTCTACGAAAAAAGTCAATAAGCAAACGTATGGCTTACGAAACTCGTAATTATATGGCGGCATTGCTTCGGGAAGTGGTCAGGCGATGCCGGCGTAGGGACGCTGCGCCAGGGCGCTCTGAACCCAGCGGATCATGGTGATGAAATCGAAGACCGGCATCTGCATGGCCTGCTGCACGGCATAGGCGAAAGGCGGCATGTCGCTGCATTCCAGCAGGATGGCCTTGACGGCCGGCTCGCGCGCCACGAGGCGCTGCGCTGCGCCGACGATCTCGGCTTCCAGCCGGTCATAGTCGAATTGGCCGCGGCTGTAGAGGATATTGGCGAACTCCGGCTGGTCTTCCAGGCCCATGATGGCGACCGGGATATCCGGCGTGACGCCGCAGGCCGCCAGGGCCGCCGGCCGCAGCGAGCCGGCGTCGGCGCACAGGATGCCTATTTTTTCGCCGCGCCGCAGAGAGCGGTGAATGAGCGGGACTTGCAACAGGCTGGAGAGGAAGACCGGCATCTCCAGCGCGTCGGCGACGATGCGCTGGTAGTTGGCGAAGTAGCCGCACGCCCCGACCAGGGCGCGGCAGCCTTCGGCTTGCAGCTCGCGGCCGGCCTGAATCACCAGATCGGCCAGCGACGGGTCGGCGCGCAGGATTTTCTCCTGGGTCGCGCCGGCCAATTGCTTGAAGCGCACCGGGAAGGGATAGGTCGTGGCGTTGACCACGTTGCCGGGGAGCAGGGGATACCAGACTTCCAGGTGGACGATGCCGATGGCGTGGCCGGCGATGTACTGCCCCTGCGGGATGCGGAGCGTCTTGCCGCGCAGCGCGTCTCGGTCAATATAGCCGTAGGACATGAGAACCTCCTTGCGCCGGCCGGCGCAGGGTGATGTCAAAGTCAGCCCATGGACCCACCGCAGAGGCACAGAGGAATTCAGGCTGAGGTGGGTGAAACCTGACCTTTCCCGAAACTCAGCGACCTCTGTGGTGGGGAAACCGGGTGACTTTGAAATCACCCTGGGCGTTCGCGTCTGCCGATTGTACCGCCGGCGAATTCGGTATAGAATCAAGCCATAGACTGGGTATGACGAGGCAAGCCTATGCAAAGGATCCAGTTCGTGACGGACGAAGCCGGCAAGCCTACGGCGGTACTCATCAGCCTGGATGAGTGGGGCGAACTCTGGAAAGACATCTACGACATCTTGATCAGCGAATCGCGTCGGGATGAGCCGGCGGCGTGGGAAGATCTGAAGGCGGAGCTGGTCAATATATCCGCGTGACCAGGATACGCCATCGCAGCGAAGCCTATCAATGAGACTTTCGATAGGTCATTGGCCGGCCGCCTGCATCCGCTCGGCCAGGGCCTCTTCCAGCTTCTGCAAGGTATAGCGATACTCCGGGCTGGTAATCATCCCGGTGCTCATGATCAGCGCGTCCTCGCCATTGTCCGAATAGTAGCGCCGGCGCCGGCCGACCACCTCGAAGCCGTACTTCACGTACAAGTTCTGCGCCACCCGATTGCTGACCCGCACCTCCAGCGTCGCCGTCGCCATGCCGCGCTCTCCGCCGGCCTGGATGGCCCGCAGCAGCAACAGCTCCCCGACGCCGCGCCCGCGCGCCGTCGGCGCGACGGCAATATTGCAGATATGCGCCTCGTCCACCAGTTGCCACATCCCTACGTAGCCCAGGATGCCGGCGCGCGGCGACCATGGGCGGACGAAGAAGCGCAGCCGGCGGGTGGCCGGCGCCGGTTCGGCCGGCGGCGCGGCAGTGTGGCGCGGCAGCGCCACCAGATAATAGGCGTAATCGGTGCGGTGCAGGTCGTAACGGAAGGCGGAAGCCGGCCAGGGGTTGGGGAAAGAGGCGCGTTCGATGACCAGCACCTCGTCCAGGTCCTCTTCGCGCATCGGTCGCGTGTGGAATGGCAGGCCCGCGTCCGGGGGGGCGCTGGCGGCATCGTCCATGATGCTCACGGCGTTCAGGCTGTGTGCTCCTGTGTTTGATGAAGATAGATGGGAGCCAGGGTCGTCAGATCATCGCCGGCGCCGGCCAGAATGCGCTCCCAGGCCATTTCAGCCAACAGGGCCGCGCGTCGCACAGCGTATGCCGGCGAGGCGAAGAAGGCCCGCTCGCCCAGCGCCGCCACAATGGCGTCTTGCGCCTCCTCGTCCAATTCGCCGCAGAAGATGGTTTCTTCGGTGATCCCTTCGGCCAGTCCCGCCGGCGTCGCCAGACGGAACTCGCCCTGCCGGCCCCATTTGCCGCGCCGGCGGGCATACAGGCCGGCGCAGAAGCGCCCGCGCCCGGCGCGCACCACGGCGCAGACCGGCCGCCGGCCGGCCGCAAAGGGTTGGGCCGCCACATCCAGCGTCGGGACGCCGACTACCGGCACGCGCAATGCCTGCCCCAGTCCCTTGGCCGCGCTGAGGGCGATCCGCATGCCGGTGAAAGAGCCTGGCCCAATGGCGACGGCCACGCCGCGCAGCGCCCTGGGAGTCAAGCTCAGGCCGGCCAACATCTCGGCCACGGCCGGCATCAATTCCACCGTGTGGTTGCGGTCCGAATGCCAGGTGCGTTCGCCCCACACCTGGCGCGCGTCGTACAGCGCAATGCTGGCGTTTTGGGTGGCAGTATCCAGAGCCAGGAGCACGCGGGAACTCCTTTGCCGCACTCAGGCTTCGGCCGGCGGCGCGAAGCGCTGGTGCAGGTCGCCGAAGACGGCCGGCGCAGTCGCATGAATCAGGCGCAACATCTCCAGGGCTACAGCGCGCACTTCCCACTGCGCGTCTCGGGCGCAGCGCACCTCAAAGAAGTGGCGCAAGGAGCGGAAGTTCATCGTCATCACCAGGCGGGTGGCCGTGGCGTTGGGCAGCAAGAAGCGGCTATCCTCTTTGCGAATGTTGCGCGCGCGCAGTTTGCGGTAAGTCTCGCCGGCCTGCGCCACGAATTCGTCCCAGATGGCCTGCGCTTCTGGGTCGCCGGCCACGGCCGGCGGCACGATGAACTCCGGCGCGTCCATCTCCACGTAGCGCTGCGATTCCTGCGAATAGCTGGCCATGCGGTGGCGCACGATCTGGTGCGAGCAGGCGCGCGAGATGCCCTCAATGAGGAAGGTGGCGCTGGCATGTTCGATGATGGATTCGTGCCCCTCGGTCACGCGGGCCATGACGAAGCGGCCGGCGTCGCCGCGCGGCATGCTGCGATAGCAGAGCCGGCCGGCGAATTCCAGCAACGCTTCGGGCGTCCCGTCGCCATCCAGATAGCGCGTCAGCGCGATCAACTTGATCTGCATCATCCCTCTCACACTACTCTTGACAACCGCGCAGGGACAGCCCTTGTGGCTGCCCTCCGTACCTCACACCACGCGCACGTCTTTGATCTCGATGGGCAGGGCCTGGAGGGCGCTCACCAGGGCGCTCTCGGTCACATCGGCGACCTTGACGGTGATCTGCCGGCTGGTCGGGTCGGCGCCCAGGAAGGTGCCCAGGCTGATGATGTTGCCGCCGGCTTCGGAGATGGCCTGGGTCAGGCCGGCCAGGATGCCCTTCTTCTCTGGCGCCATGACGGTCACACGCACGCCGTGCCAGCGTCCGCCCAGCAGTTCCATGAAGGTTTTGAACAGGTCCGTCTCGGTGATGATGCCGACCAGGGTATCGTCGCGCAGCACCGGTAGTCCGCCGATGCGGTGATCCACCATCAGGCGCGCCGCCTGTTCGATGGGGCAGTCTTCGCATACGGTCAAGACGTTGACCGTCATCACTTCTTTGACCGTGATCTTGGAGAGGAGGTATTGCATCTCGTAGACGCTGAGGGTGGTCGCCGGCGAAGGCGAGGCATACAGCAGATCTTTCTCGGAGATGATGCCGGTCAGGCGGCCTTGCGCGTTGAGCACCGGCAGCCGGCGCACCTTGCGGTCGCGCATGAGCTTGAGCGCATCGGGGATCGGCGTGCTCTCCTGGATGGTAATGGGGTTACGGCTCATCCGTTCCGATACTAACATCGTTCAGGCGCTCCTTTCAACGCCGGCGCGGCCCCGCTCAGTCGGCGCGATAGTTGGGGTGGGGTTGGGCTGGGCTTTCTTCGCGCATGTCCATCAGGGTGAAGCCGCACTCGGCGACGAATTGGGCCAATTGCGCCGCCGGCGTCTCGCCCACTTTCATGATCAGCAAGAACGTATCCGGCTCCGGGCCGAGGAACGTTCCCAGGCTGGTGATATTGCCGCCAACGGCCGCGATGCGTCGCGACATGCTGGCGATCATCCCTTTCTTGTTGGGGATCACCAGGGTCAGGCGCACTACCGGGATGGGCGTATCGAGCATCTCCACGAACATCGCGAAGATGTCGGTCTCGGTGATGATGCCGACCAACTCGCCCCGGCTCAAAACCGGCAGGGCATTGACCCGTTGGTCAATCATCAAGACGGCGGCCTCTTCCAACGGCCGGTCGGCGTCTATGGTGATGACCTCGCGCACCATGATCTCCTGGATCTTCAGGCGCGACAGTTGGTACATCATGTCGTGAATGCTCAATGATGTGACCGGCGAGGGGGCGACGTGAGCCAGGTCATACTCGGAGACGAAGCCCACCAGCCGGTCCTGAAAATCGAGGACTGGCAGGTGCCGGATATTCTTCTCGCGCATCAGGTGCAGGGCATCTTCTACCGAGGCGGTCGGCAGAATCGTGACCGGCGCCGGCGTCATGTGGTTGCGGACGATCATCGGGCCTCCCGGTTCAGAATTCGCCCTGGTGGTTGGTCAAATAGAGCACCAGGATCGCCATGTCATAGGTTTCGCCTTCGCGGGTCATGAAATAGTCGCGATAGCGGAACTCGAACTTGAAGCCCAGCTCCTCGAAGGCGCGAATGACCTGGGGTTGGGTGACGACGACTTCGGCGATGATTTGCTGCAGGCCCATCATGCGCGCGATGTCTATCTCGGCGTTGAGCATGGCCGTGCCGACGCCGCGCCGGCGGAATTCTTTGTCCAGATAGACGTGAATCCAGGCGATGTGGCGCGTGTAGTTCTCGCCGATATATAGCGTTGCCAGGCCAACGACGCGGTCATTGACGATGGCAA
>CAIQJD010000202.1 GCA_903872005.1 uncultured bacterium
ACCTCGAAGACCAGGGGATCATGGATGCCCATGGTCGTCCCTGGCGCATAGACGCGATAGGTCCCCTCGGGAGACAGGGAGACGGTCATCTCGGTCCATTCTTCTGGCGTCTCCCAGACAACATCTTCGTCGTCCAACAGGCCGGCCACGTCGCGGGCGCGCGCCCGCATTTGATGTTGATGGCCGAAGAAGTCCGCGCGGGCCATGCCCAGCGTCCCCGGCGCGAGGACGAAGCTGGCCGTTCCGCCGCTGACGCGATTGGAGCCGAGGAGCACGCCATCCATGTAGAATTCCACGCTCTCCACGCCGGCGTCGTCGGCCACATCGGCTTCCAGTTGGTACAGCTCCATCTTGCCGGGCAGCCGGCTGATCCTGAAGTTCGAGACATCGGGCGGGCTGGAATCGGCCGGCGGCGCGGTCTTGAAGAAGCGCGGCCGGCTGACGACCGTTTCCCCGCCGGCGACCGATTCGACGATGATCTGGTAGGTTGTGGCGGCCTGTAGCCCGTTCAGGGTCAGGCTATGATCCGCAGATTGGGTCTGGCTGTAGACGGTATCGGAGTATTGGCCGGCGCTGCGCCCATAGCGCACGCGGCTATCCGCCGGCCGGTTGGTCTTCCACGTGATCACCGCCGACGTTCGCGTGATGGAGGAGACGGCCGGCCCGGCGGTGATGGCAAGCGGCCCGCCCGGCGTCGCGGTCGGGGTCGGCGTGCCGGTGAGCGTGGCCGTGCGGGTTGGGGTGCGGGTCGGCGTGGCCGTGCGCGTCGGCGTCTGGGTTGGCGTGCGGGTGAATGTCGGCGTGGCAGTGCGCGTGGCGGTCTGCGTCGGGGTGCGCGTCGGGGTGACGGTGCGTGTGGATGTGGGCGTCGCGGTGGGAACGTGGTACGTCACCAGCAGATAGGGGCGTTTGTCCGTGAGTTTGGGGTCGGCGATGTTCTTCGAGTAGAAGTAGCGCCAATGGTAGTAGGCGGAGCCGGCGCTGTTGGGGCCGGCCAATTCCAGGCCGAAGTTCGGCGCCGAGCCGAAGTTGTGCCCGATCCAGTAGTTTTGCACCAACGACGTGATGTTGACCGTCTTCCATCCGATGGTGCTGTTCATGCTGACGCTGCCATTGAGCAACACCGATGGCCGGTCCGGCCATGTCAAAGCGCAGGCCCAGGTTTCGGTGGCGCGGTAGACGTTCAGGGTGAGCGGATTGCGGCCGCCGGCGCTGTAGAGGTAGAGATAGAGCGTGGCAGAGTCTACCTCGGCGTTGGCCGGGATGCCGGCCGTATTGAAGGCCAGCAGCGCCCGTTTCTCATATTCTGCCGCCTGCGCCTGGGGGTCGTTGGCGATGGGGACAACGTTGTATTCGACTTGCAGGGAATCCTCATTGCAGTAGCTGACGCCGGCGTTGTAGGAGTCTATGTAAGTGTCTACAACGGGCAACTCGTCATAGCTTTCGGACAGCGTGGAGACTACGGGGATCACGGCGACGACGCGGTCTTCGTCCGACCGGGAGATCGGGCCGTCATTGCTGCCGGCCAGGGAGACGCCGGCCAACGCCAGAGAGCAGCACAAGACCAACAGGGCGGCGACAGAGCGTCGAGAGAACATGAAGCACCTCCTCTAAATAGCTCTGAAAAGCGGGTGAGACGCTGGCAGCCGGGCGCCAGAGAAGGATGCAGACATGAGGGAGCGCGGCGCTGCATACGCCTATTCTACGCGGACGCGCGACGAAAGTCAATAGGGCTTACGTAAATGGGAGTGTTTCCAATTTTTGGGCGCGTGTGTAGCCTCGGCCCTCGTGGCCGTCCGAATGCCAGACGCCCACAAGGGGCGATGCTACGACAGACACGATGCCCGTCCCCCAAAATGTGACACCACGTCGCTGCGCCCGACCCGGCCGGCGCTCATCGCGGCGCCCAAAGGGTGTAAGGGCCGACCTGCTCCACCAGTTGATAGTTGCTCTCGATGAAGCCGATCAGCGCCGGGTAAGACTCGGCCACTGAAGGATATTTGCCAAACGGTCGGCTCACTTCATCCTCTATCCGGCGCAGGATCAGCGCCGGCCGTTGCGCCGCTAATTGCTCCACCGCGCGCGCCTCTTCGGTCGGCGTCAGCATCCGCGGCCAGAAGAAGTCCACGCCGGTCGGGTTGCGCCGCTCGGCGATGAAGTTGATGAACGGCCCGCATGTATCGAAGATGGCGTCGCCCGGCTCCGTGCGCGCCTGCACCGCCTCTTTCACGGCGCGAAAGGAGCGCGCCACATCCTCCGGCATATAGACATCGGCGCGGCCGGCGTCCAGTTTCTCGAACTCTGCCGGCGCGAAATCTTCTTTCGCCGGAAAGAAGTAGCTGGCGATGGCATAGCCTTGCAGGAGGATGGTGCATACCAGCGGCACGGCGACGAGCATGGGCGTGAGCCGGCCGCCGGCCGGCTGCATCCGCCGGCTGAGCTGTTGCGCCAGATAGGGCAACAGGATGAAGAACGGTTGAACGCACCACAGCAGGTGATTGTCGTCTGCGAAGGGGTACAGCGTCAGCAGATTCCAGGCGCCGAACGCCAGCAGCGCCGCCAGGCCGAAGCGCGCCCGCGCTTCGACGCGTCCGCTCCACAGCAAGCCCCAGCCTAACAGCGTCGTCGCCAGCGCCCAACAGGGGCGCAGGCGTTCCCACGCGACGCCGGCCGCGCGCAGCGGCATCCTTTGGATGCCCAGAGGCAGGAAGGCGGTGAGGATGACCGCGGCGCTCCAGGCCAACGCCCACACCGGCCGGCCGCGCCCCTTGCGCCAGAGCCAGAATCCACCGCCCAGGGCCAGCCCCAGGCTCAACCAGGCATTCAGCGCCGGCGGATTCAACGGCCGCTGCATGGTCGCGCTGACCCGCAACGGCATCAAGAGCGCCTGATCCACCAGGGCGGCCCAGCCGACGGTGCGGACGGTGGGCAGGATCCACGCCGCGCTGACGACGCCACACCCCAACGCCAGCCAGGCCGCTTCGTGCAGGAAGGGCCGCCGGCGCGCCGGCGCTTCGCCCGACGCCGGCCGGCCGGCCAGGACGCCGGCCGAGGCCAGCAGGATCGGGATGCTGAAATAGGGGGAATTGGGCCAGGCCGGGGATGCCCACAGCAGGCCCAGCCCCAGCAGCGCCGTCGCGATGGCGCACAGCCCTTCCCAGGAGATGAGCCGGCTTCGCCAATGGCTGGTCGGCCGGCCGGCCGCGCGGCGCCACGCCAGAGCCAGGCCGAGGCCGATGAGCTGATACGCGCCGACGCTCACCTTGCAGGCCAGCGATAGGCCCAGGAGCGCGCCGACAACCGTCAGTCGCCACGCCCGCTGATCTCGCGCGTAGTCCAGCATCAAGAACAGGGCCAGCAGGCCCAACAGGCCGTTGTACCAGGATGCGTAGCCGACGTTGAGCGCGAAGACGTTCCAGGTCAGACAGAGGAGATAGGCGAGCAGCGCCCAACCGGCCGGCATCAACAGGCGCGCGATGAGATAGCCCAGGATGGCGATGCCGGCTCCCACGACGGCCAGATTGGCGGCCATTACCGACATCTTCACCCCGAAGAGCTTGAAGAGCAGCGCGTGCCACAGCATTGCCCCGGGCGTATACAGGCACAGGGAGAAATCGCGGTAATACCACTGTCCCTCCAGCCAGCGCACCGGCTGATAGAGCTGCTTGCCGCGGTCGTCTATGACCCGCCCGACGTCCTTTTTCATCGCGCCGTCGTACAGACGCAGCGAGAAGGTGAAGAGCAGCGCCAACGCGCACAGTCCGGCCAGCCCGGCCGCCGATTTCAAGCGTTGCTTCATGACCCCGTGCCCCATCCAGTCTATTGCCCCGGCGGGTTGGCGCGCCGGCGCGCCAACCCCGATCACTCGCCGGTTACAGCCCTCGCTCCACCTCCGTCAGCGCCAGGTCCAGCCTGGCGATCATCTCGTCCACATGCGCCGGCGTGAAGATCAACGGCGGATAGAGCGACACGATGTCGCCGCGCGTGCCGTCGGCCATGCCGGAGCCAGGATAGGTGACCAATCCCTGCGCCAGGCCGGCCTTCAGGATGCGCGCCCCCAGGCGCGTCTCCACCGGGAACGGCTCTTTGCTGGCCCGATCCTTGACGAACTCCAATGCGCCCATCAGCCCAAAGCTGCGGGCGTCGCCGACGATGGCGTGCTTCCGCAACGTTTGCAGGCGCTCGCCGAAGTAGGCCCCGACGCGCGCCGCATTCTCGGTCAGGCGCTCCTCTTCCCAGATCTTCAGCACCTCGCCGGCCGCCGCGCACGAGAGCGGGTTGCCGCCATAGGTGAAGACGTGCTCGAAGGTCGCGCCCTTCTCGACGAAGAGGGCGCGCAGCTTCTCGCCGGCGATGGCCGCGCCCATGGGCGCATAGCCGCCGCTGATCCCCTTGCCGGTGGTCAGGATGTCGGGGACGACGCCGAAGTGCTCGATGGCGAAGGATTTGCCGGTGCGCCCGAAGCCGGTGACGACTTCATCCACGATGAAGAGGATGTCGTAGCGGTTGCAGATATCGCGCACGATGGGGAAGTATTCGGCCGGCGGCGTGATGGCCCCGCCCACCGAGGCGACGATCGGCTCGGCCATGAAGGCCGCGATCTTATCCGCGCCCACCTTCTGGATGGTCGTCTCTAGCTCGTGGGCGCAGGGGAGCCCGCAGCCGGGATAGCTCTTGCCATAGGGGCAGCGGTAGCAATAGGCCGGCGGGATGTGCGGGAAGTCGAGCAGCATGGGCACATAGACGCGCCGCCGGCCGACGCTGCCGGTGGCCGAGAGGGTGCCGAGGGTCGCGCCGTGGTAGCTGATCCAGCGCGAGACGATCAGGCTCTTGCTCTCTTTGCCGCGCAAGACGTGATACTGGCGCGCCATCTTGATGGCGACTTCGTTGGCCTCGGAGCCGCCGGAGGCGAAGTGGACATAGTTCAGGTCTCCGGGGGTGAAGCGGACGATGGCCGCGGCCAGGTTCTCGGCCGGCGCGGTGGTGAACTTGTTGCCCACAGCGTAGCAGAGCTTCTTGGCCTGGGCGGCCAGGACATTCGCCACGCGCTCGCGGCCATAGCCGATGTTGGTCACGCCGATGCCGGCGATGGCGTCCAGATATTGCCGGCCCTGGGCATCCCAGATGTAGACGCCTTCGCCGTGGTCAATCGTCGGATAGGCGTAAGTCGGATCGAGGGTGAAGAGGTTGCCGTTCGTGTGTACGGTTCCCATCGGTCTGTATCCTTTCTGTGTGGAGACAGACCTGTGAGGTCTTCAAGATCTCACAGGTCTATGGCTTGCGGATGATCTTGCCGGCCTGCACGACCCAGCGCACCTGGCGCAGGGCCGCAATCTGCGCCAGGGGGTCGCCGACCACGGCGACCAGGTCGGCGACGCAGCCGACATCCAGCCGGCCGGCGTCGCTCAGCCCGAAGAGCTGCGCCGTATTCAGCGTGGCGCTGCGTAGCGCCTCCAGCG
This sequence comes from uncultured bacterium, assembly GCA_903872005.1. The sequence continues at coordinate 5,460 of CAIQJD010000202.1, forward strand.
GCGTCATGCCATATTTCACATATTGCTCCAGCTCGCCGGCGATGTCGCCGCAATGCACGAACGGCGCGCCGCCATCATTGCCGGCGACGATACGCACGCCGGCGCGCCGCGCCAGGTCTAAGGCGCGCAGCAGGCTCTCGAACATCGGCCGGCACTTCTCGACCACAAAGGCCGGGATGCCGCGCGCCACGCCGCCTTCGTTGATCGCCACATCCGAAAGGATGGTCGGGACCAGCGCCGTGCCCCGCTCGACCATCAGATCCACCACCGCCTGATCCATGCCGTGGCCGTGCTCGACCGAATCCACGCCGGCCAGGACGGCGTTTCTGGCCCCTTCGGCGCTCTCCACGTGCGCGCCGGTCTTGAAGCCGGCCTTGTGCGCCTCTTCGATGGCCGCGGCCATCTCCTCGGTCGTCAGTTGCGGCGCGCCGGCGCGCTGGCCGGGCGTCATCATGCCGCCGGTCGCCATGACCTTGATGTGGCGCGCGCCGGCCTTGAGCTGCTCGCGCGCCGCCTTGCGCGCCTCGGCCGGCCCGTCTACCTCGCGGCCCATCAGCATCCAGCCATGCCCGCCGGTCATCGTCACCACGCGACCGCTGGCGAACATGCGCGGCCCCACGATCTCGCCGCGCTCCTGCATCCGCATCAGGGCGATGTCAATGCCGGCCGGGCCGCCCACGTCGCGGATGGTCGTCACGCCCATGCGCAGCGTCTCTTCCAGCCGGCGCATCGAGCGGATGGCCGTCTCGGCCGGCGTCTCGGCGCGCAGGGTCGCCTCGGGGTCCGCCCCGCCATCCAGGCAGATGTGCGCGTGGGCGTTCATCAGGCCGGGGATAAGGGTCAGGCCGGCCAGATCGTGCGCCTCCGCGGCCGGCGCGTCCAGCGGTTCGGCCGAGATGGCGGCGATGCGTCCCTCGCGGATCAACAGGTCGGCGCGGGCGAACTTCAGGCCGGCGCCGTCGGCGATGCGGGCGTTCTTGAGTAATAGCATCTTCGTCCCCCTCTTCGCGTGCGATCACCTCTCCCCATTCCCCTGCCCCTTTCCCCTCTTCGTAGTGCGGAGAGGGGAAAGGGGTTGGGGTAAGGGGTGAGGTCTAGCGACGCGCCAGCAACGACTTGGCTTTTTGCACCGCGCTGGAAGCGTCTTCGGCGTAGCCGTCCGCGCCGATGGAAGCGGCGAATTCCGGCGTCAGGGGCGCGCCGCCGACCAGGATGGTCAGCTTGTCGCGCAGGCCGGCCTCTTGCAGCGCGGCGATGACGCCGGCCATGTGGAGCATCGTCGTGCTGAGCATGGCCGACATGCCCACCAGAGCCGGCTTATCGGCGCGGACGGCTTCGACGAAGCGCGCCGGCTCGGCGTCGGTGCCCAGGTCATGCACCTCGAAGCCGGCCGATTCGAGCATCATCCCCACCAGACTCTTGCCGATGTCGTGCAGATCGCCCTGCACGGTGCCCAGGACGACGCGGCCGGCCGTCTTGACCTCATCGCCGACGATGAGCGGCTTGAGGATCGCCATGCCGGCTTGCATGGCGCGCGCCGCCATCAACATCTCCGGGATGAACAGCTCGCCCTCTTCGTAGAGCCGGCCGACTTCTTCCATGGCCGGCATCAGATAGCCGTTGATGATGGTCGCCACGGGCGCGCCGCCGGCGATGGCCGCGTGCGTGAGCGCCTCGATGCCCTCGCGGTCGCCGGCCATGATCTTCTCTTGGAACTCAGCTTTCATGATACTTGCTCCCTTGTGATGTGGCGGGTCACGCGTGGGCGTGCAGCTCGGCTTTGCGCCGGGCGACCGCAGCTTCAATGCGAGCGATGGCGGCCGGGCTGGCGACTGGCGCGGCCGGCCTGGCCGTCAGCTTCTCGACGATCTCGTGGGCCTTCTCCAACTGCGCTTTGGCCGTGCTGCGATGGCCCAGCCGGTTGTACGACTTGGGGGTCAGGCGCTCGCCGCTACGCATATACTTCATGGTGTGCGGGTCTTCCAGGTAGTGGCCGGCCGGCCCCACGCGCCGGATCGCTTCCACCGCCAGGCGCTCTTTGTCCACCGCGATGCCCTGGACGAAGCGCCGCGCCGATAGCACCAGGTCCAGGTCTATGATGTGCTGCTCCAACGAGAGGACGACGGCATTGTCCAGGTCGCCGTTGGCATAGATCACATCCGCGCCGGCGGCCAGGGTGGCGAAGGAGGACATGATCTTCTCCGCGCCGCACTGCTCGTCGAAGGTCAGCGAGTCGGTGTACTTGGATGGGCTGCACAGCGGCAGGCTGTAGAAGCGGCCCATTTCCAGCAGGGCAGCCATTTGCAGCGGGTATTCCGGGCTGGACATGGAGATGATGCCGCTACGCAGGTCGAGGGTGCAAGGGATGCCGCCGTAGAAGACCGGGCAGCCCGGATTGACCATCTGCACGGCCACAGCCATGAAGACGCTCTCGGCGTTCAACTGCACGACCTCGCCGGCCGTCGTCACCGGCGCGGTGCCGCCGCCGGCCGGCATCGGCATGACGAAGGTCGGGATGCCCTTCTCGGCCGACAGGCGCAACACGCCGCAGCTCTCGCGATCCAGTTGCAGCGGCGCGGTGCTGGAAAGGCCCATGGTCATGATGCGCTCTTTGCTCAGGTCGCCGCTCTCGCTGGCCGCTTCGGCCACGGCCACCCAGTCCAGCGCCGCCTGATAGCTGATGGGCAGGCTGAAGAGGTGCTTGTCGGTGTAGAGCGCGACGAGCTGCATGGAGTGGAGGCCGTTGAACTCCGGCGGGCCGGCGATGTCGCTGACCGGCGTGTCGGTGCGTAGCACCCAGTGGACGTCGTCCAGGGCATTGGCGATCTGGCACGACTTGAGGATGTCGCTCACCATCGGCTCGCGCGGCTTCGTCGCGCCATAGTCCAGCGTCTTGGGCAGCAGGGCGCGCTGACAGATGTAGGCTTCTTGGGCCGGGATGGGCATACGCTGGCCGCGCCGGTTGAGCAGGGTGAAGGCGTGGGGGGCCTGGGCCAGGGATTCCATCACCAGCGCCGGCGCGATGCGGACATCGCCGGTGGCGTCGTCCACGCGCGCGCCGCGCCGGCGCATGATCTCGCGCAGGCCAGGATCGTAGGCGCGCATGCCAATCGTATCCAATACCTCCAGCGTGGCCGCATGCACGGCCT
>CAIQJD010000203.1 GCA_903872005.1 uncultured bacterium
GGGATCGAGATAGGCGTTCACCCGGGCGACCACGGCCAGATTGCGCGCCTCCGCCCGTCGGCGCAGGTCGGCCAGGGCGGCGGAGGCGGCGGCCGGCGCGGCGCGCGTGGGGAAGCCGACGCCCATGTAGTACAGGACGCCTGGCTCTCCCGGCGAATTGATTTCCAATGTGGCGTATTCGGGCAGATGCGCCCGCGTCTCCATGCCGGCGCTGCCGCGCACGCCGAGGGCGTCGCAGGCATCCAGGAATTCGCTCACCCCGTCCAGGGTATCGAAATCCACGATGCCCATGGCCCCGTAGCCCCGCCGCTGCGCCAGCCAGGCCAGCGCGGTCGGCGAATAGCCATACGCATTGAAGGAGAAGAAGGTATGGCAGTGCATGTTCGCCGTCGCGGCCGGCGGCTCAAGCCGCGCGCCGTCCCGAAGCGCGCGCGCGGATAGCTCCTGGAGCGCGCCGGCGCGGATCGCCGGCGCGAAATCATTGAGCCGCGCTTCCAGCGCCTCCATCTGGAGGGCTGGCTCGGATGCAGCGGCGCATGCGTGAGCGCAAGCATTGGTCATGTGGTCAATCCAGGCTGGTGCGTGGATCCAGGGCATCCCGCAGACCATCGCCCAGGAAGTTGATAGCCAGTACCGTGACGAAGATCGCCAGTCCTGGCGGCAGCCAGAGCCACCAAAGACCTTCCAGGATACGCACCGACTGAGCGCCGTTGAGCATGTTGCCCCAGGACGGCGCCGGCGGCAGCACGCCCAGCCCCAGGTATGAGAGGCCGGCTTCGGTGAGGATGGCGCCGGCGACGCCGAAGGTGGCGGCGACCAGGAGCGGGGCCAAGGCATTGGGCAGAATGTGTCGGAACATGATGCGCCGGTCTGGCACGCCGACGCAGCGCGCCGCGGTCACGAAGTCCCACTCGCGCACCGACAGAATCTGGCCGCGCAGCAGGCGCGTGGTGCCGGTCCACCCCAGCAGGCCGATCACCGCCATGACATTGTAGATGCTCGGCCCGATGACGGACACCACCACCATGATCAGGATCAGGCCAGGGAAGACCATCATCACGTCTGTGATCCGCATGATGAGCATATCTACCCAGCGTCCGTAGAAGCCGGCCAGAGAGCCGAGGATGATGGAAATCACCGTTGAGATGGAGACCGCGACGATGCCCACAGAGATCGAGACGCGGCCGCCGTAGATCAGCCTGGCCCACACATCTCGCCCCAACCGGTCCGTGCCCAGGATATGCTCTCGGCTCGGCGCTTGCTCAATCTTGCCGGCCGACTTGATCGGGTTGTAGGCCGTGAGGAGTGGCGCGCCGATTACCGCGACCGCGATGAGGATGATCAGGCCGAGACTGAACATAGCCAGGCGATGGCGGACGAAGCGCCGCCAGATGCGCCGGCTCAGGGAATCGGAGCTGGCGCGGGCCAACTGGGGCAACGCCGCTGCTTCTGCGGATTGTTGCGCCATACGGTTGCCTCCTCAGTTAAGCGTAGCGAATACGCGGGTCGGCCCACGCATACGCGATATCGGCAATGAGATTGCTCAATAGCACCATGAAAGCCGTCACCAGGACCACGCCCATCAAGAGCGGGTAATCGCGGTTGCTCGTCGCAGTCACCGCAGTTTTCCCAATGCCCTGATAGTTGAAGACGCTTTCGATCAGGACTGCTCCGCCGACCAGGCTGGGAAGTCGCAGGCCGGTGATGGTGATCACCGGCAGAAGCGCATTCTGAAACGCGTGCCGAGAGATGATGATGCGCTCTCCCAGCCCCTTCGCCCGCGCCGTGGTGATGTAGTCCTGGCGAATGACCTCCAGCATGCTCGACCGCGTGTAGCGCAAGAGCGTGCTCAGTCCTTCGTAGGACAAGGCGATCACGGGCAATACCATGTGCGCCAGGCGGTCCGTCAACGAAGGCGGCGCGCCGGCGGTCCAGGCCCCGCCGGCCGGCAGCCAACCCAGGCGCAATCCGACCACATAGATCAGCAGGAGCGCGAAGAAGAATCCCGGCACAGCCGTCCCTCCGAAGGCTATGGCGGTGAGCACATAGTCAATGGCGGAGTAGGGTTTGAGGGCCGAGATGATGCCCAGGATAATCCCGCCAAAGGTCGAGAGAAGCAGCGCAAGGGCCATCAGCGATAACGTATTGCCGATGTCGCGCTGCAAGATGTAGATGACCGGCAGGCGCAACCAGGTGGACCACCCCAGGTTGCCTTTCATCAATTCCCGAAACCAGATCAGATAGCGTACGTAGACCGGCTTGTTCAAGCCCATGGCTTCCCGCAGCGTATCGAGGTCGGCCCTGTTCATGATCCGGAGGGTCTCTGGGTTGATCATCGCGGAAACCGGGTCGCCGGGCGCCAACGCGTAGATCGTGTAGTTGATGATGGTGATTCCGATAATCAACGGTATGAGCAACAAGAGGCGACGCAC
>CAIQJD010000204.1 GCA_903872005.1 uncultured bacterium
AAGGTGATGATCTCGCCGGCGCGCACGTAGCCCAGGGCCACCCACGGGGTGGTGGCGAAGTAGCCGGAGAGTTCTGATCCCATGACCATGTATACGCCCGGCAGCAGGCCGCCGAAGACATAACGGCCGTCCGCGCCGGTGACATAGACGCGCGATTGGCCGTCTTCGGCGTATAGCGTAATGACCACGCCGGCCAGGGGCGGCTCCTCCGGCTGCGCGATGCCGTCGGCGTTGAGGTCATTCCAGGCCAGGCCGTTAATCACGCCGGTGCTCAGCGTCGGCGTCGCCGAGGGCGTCAGGGTCGGCGTCGCGGTGGCAGTCTGGGTGGGGGTCGGCGTCGCCGTCATAGTCGGCGTCGGCGTGAAGGTCGGCGTCAGGCTCGGCGTCAGCGTCCGCGACGGCGTCTGGGTGATGGTCGGCGTCAGGGTATTGGTCGGCGTGCGGGTGGGCGTGACGGTGGGCGGCGGCGGCAAGAGATTGATGCAGAGCTTCGGCCTGGCCCATTCCATGCCGGAGGCCGAGGGCGCCTGGGAAGACCAGAGGTTGAAGGTCGTGGTCTGGGCGGCGCAGTAGAACGCCTTAATCACAATGCCGAAGTTCTCGTTCGGGTTCGCCATCCAGTACTGGACGGCCGACGTGATATCCATTTCCAGCCAGACCTGATGGCCGCTGGCGTCGAGGCCGCTGACGCAGGTCAGCTCGCTCAACACGGTCGGGTCGAAGTCCTGGGTGGGGTTTTGACAGCCGGCCGTCGTCCAGTTCGTGCTGTTGCTGGCCTTGATCCAGGTGGCCTGGGTATCCACCCAGGCGCGCGTGACCCGATAGGCGCGCAGCGTGACCGAGATATTGTTGGGGTAATTCGGCAGGACGCTGGACACATTCAGTTTCAGCGTGGCCTGCTGCACGACCGAGCTGGCGGCGATGAACGGCTCGCCCAAATCGAAGCGGATCAGCGTCGTCGCATTCTCGATGGGCTTGAGGCGAATATAGGCCGAGCTGCCGTAATTGGCGGTCGGACTGGTCACATCAATGTACGTATCGCTGACGCCGCTGTAAACCTGGCCGTTAATGGTCTGGCCCTGTTGCAGGCAGACCGTCACCGGCTGGGGGATGGGGGTATTGGTCGGCGTCGGGCCGGTCGGCGTCGTCGTCGGCGTGTTGCTGGGCGTGAGGGTCGTCGTCGGGGTCGGCGTGTTCGTCGGCGTATGGGTATTGGTCGGCGTGTTGGTCGGCGTCGCCGGCGTCGTGGCGCTGGGCGTCGGCGTCGGGCCGGTCGGCGTCGGCGTCCAGGTAGCGGTCTGCGTCGGCGTGTTGGATGGCGTCGGCGTGCGGGTCGGCGTATGGGTGTTGGTCGGCGTGTTGGTCGGCGTCGTAGCGGCCGAAACGTTCAAGTCAAGCCGGGTCGTCTGGGCGCTGCGAAACGTGCTGGAGCCGGCCAGCGCATCGTTGACGTAGAAGTAGAGCGTCTCATTCTCGATGGGGCCTTCGTGCTCCGTCGTATCGGGGTCATCGGGGCCAACGTCTTTCACGTAGACCGAGTCGCCGCCAGAAATGAACGAGGTGGTATTCTGGGGATTCCAGAGCGCGCCGGCGCCGCCGCGCACCGAGACGACCGTGCCGACCGGCGCTCCCACACCATTGATCGTGACGAAGCCCATGAACTTGCTGGAGGGCGGAGGGACGGCCAGGGCCGGCGCCGGCAGGCACAGACTGACGATGAGCGTCAGGAGCAGGACGGCCGCTGGCGCGGTCATCCAGCGGAAACGCGAGGATGAAGATCGTCCGAAGAAACGCCCATCTGCCACACGCATAACTCACCTCTACCTTAGTTGCGATTAGCCTCGTTCCTGGCGTCAAACGAGTAACGTAGCTCCCCTCAGGTCAAAACCTGATCTCTTGAGAGGCGCTCGATGATAGAGTAGACGGAAAGTCCGCCTGTCGGATACGTCGCGCATCAGACCGGGGCAGATTATTTTTTGCCTACAGCCGCTAGTTTACCATAAAACATCGCGCCGGTCAAACACTTCATCGGCTGGCCGGCGCGGCGGCATGCGCCGGCCAGCGACACAACGTCATGATTTTGATATTCTCCACACCATAGCATATAATAAAATCAGTAGAGGCGTCAGCACATTTAATACAGGCGGGGCAAGTATGAACAAAGAACGCTACAAACGTTTCACCTTCCCCTACGATGGCCCCATGCGCAAGTGCAGCGTCACCGGCGCGCAGCTCAGGCGCGTCTTCAGCCACATTATGCGCCCGGAAAACCGCAAGGGCGACGGCGAGTGCTATCAGGTCAGCCGTGGCGTCGCGGCCGCGTATAGCGACGGGCAGCACGCGCTTCAGTCGCTCAGCATCGCCGGCGCGCCGGTGGTCTCCACCTCGCAGACAGATGTCATCGAAGAGTACCTGCGCGGGTATCAGAATGTGAATAGCCAGGTGGAAGGCCGGCTCGTCTATCTGCCCTGATATCCGCAGGAGGCTGCGGCGTCGGCATCGCCGGCGCAACGCTGCAGCGCAGCCGGACGCCCGGTGCGAGGGAGGCATCATATCATGATGGATGTGTGCGCGGATCTCAGTTTTGGCGAGCGCTTGCTGCGTATCGAGCGCGATTTGGCCATGGCCCTGGCGTCTACCAATGACCTGACCGACGCCCTACGCCTCTGCCTGCGCGCCGCCCAGCAGATTGATGGGATGGACTGTGGCGGCGTCTATCTGGTAGACGGGCGCACCGGCGGCCTGGAGCTGGCCGAGCATCACGGGCTGCCGGCCGACTTCATCGCCGCCACGCGCCGTTACGCGGCCGACGCGCCCCAGACCCGGCTGGCGCTGGCCGGCAAGCCGATCTACACGCGCCACGCGTTCCTGACCGACGCGGACAG
>CAIQJD010000205.1 GCA_903872005.1 uncultured bacterium
AGCGCATCGAGCTGCCGGCGCTCCGTCAGAAAGCTCACCGTGTAGGTCGTCGTCTGGTGCGAATGGATGCAGGGGAACTTGCGCCCATCTTCGCCCTGGCGCGGGCCTTGGCTGGGGCCGAAATGGGTCGGCATACGATACAGGCGATTGGGTTGGAAAATGTAGGACATGGAAGCCTCCACTGGCGCGAGGATGCTACGCGCCGCATAGATAAGCCAAGCCTCACCCCCATGCCGACCCCCTTCCCTCTCGTCGCCATGCGAAGAAAGAGAGCGGGCCGAGCCAGGGGTGAGGCAACAGCGCAATGCCAGATTGCCGGCCGGTCGCCGGCGCTACAGCGCTCCCAGCACGCCGGAATTCTTCACGATGATGACTGAAGGGCCGAGCAAGACGATGAAGAGCGCCGGAAAGATCAAGAACACCATCGGGATCAACATCTTGATGGGCGCTTTGCGGGCCTTCTCTTCGGCGCGCTGCCGGCGACGAATACGCATCTGCTCCGACTGAATCCGCAGCACTTTGGAAATGCTGACGCCCAGTTGGTCGGCCTGGATGATGGCGGCCACGAAGCTGGTGACGTCGTTGACCTCCAGGCGCCGGGTCATGTCGCGCAAGGCATCCGTGCGCTTCTTGCCGACACGCATCTCGGCGATGACGCGCATGAACTCGTGGGTCAGCTCATTGTCCCATTTTTCGACGACTTTGCTCAGCGCGGCGTCGAAGCCCAGGCCGGCTTCCACGCTGATGGTCAGCAGATCCAGCGCGTCGGGCAGCGCCTTGACCACGTTCTCTTGCCGGCGCTTGATCTTGCCGCCCAGCCAGGCGCTGGGCAGGTAATAACCCAGGGCCACCAGGACGACGGCCAGACCGATGCGATAGGTGATGGGCTGCTTCGCCAGGCTCAAGAGCAAGAAGCCCAAGATGCCTAAAATGACAGCGGCCAGGCCACGCACACCCATGAATTCGCGCGGCGTCCAGTTGTTGGGCCGGCCGGCCAGGTCCAGCTTGTGCTGCAGCGTCGCCAGACTGCGCGCCGGCGCGAAACGCATCACGAAGTTGGACATGCCACGGATCATCGGCTGGACGATGCGCTCGCTGAAAGGTTGCGACAGCTCGATCTCTTCCAGCGTCATGGGCCGCGCGCCATATTCGATCAGGCGCTCCTGCACCTGATCAGAAGTGCGCGGCGCCGCGATGCCAATGATGATGAGCAAGATGCTCAACCCGGCAATGCCGGCGACGACCAGAGGAAGCATTCCAGTCATGGGCAACCTCCGCTGTCCACTGCGAGCGCCGGCCGGCGCCCGCTCGGACCGCGTTACACGTCAATGTTGACGATATTCAGAATGATGATGAAGCCAATCGTAATCATGGTCGCGCCGATGCCGACCTGAATCCAGCCGCACGGCTCGCTGAAGAGCAACCCGATGTAATTCGGGTTGATGAGATACAGGATCAGGCCCAGACCGACCGGCAGAAAGCTAATCAGATAGGCCGTGATCATCTGTTGCGCCGTCAAGACCGCGATCTCGCCCTTGATACGCACGCGCTCGCGGATGGTGTGGCTGATGGTTTCCAGGATTTGGGACAGGTTGCCGCCGACTTCATGCTGCACGTTGATGGCCGTAATCATCATGTCGAGGTCGTCGCTCTGCATGCGGCGCAACATATTGTCCAGCGCCTGCTCCAGGCTGATGCCCAGGCCGATTTCTTGCACGACGCGCGAGAACTCCACCGAAATGGGCGGCGGCAATTCTTTCGAGGCCGTCTCCATAGATTGCAGCAAGCTGTAGCCGGAGCGCAGGGCGTTCGCCAACAAGTTGATGGCGTCGCCCAGTTGATCGTTGAAGGCTTTCTGGCGGGCGCGCTTGCGCTGCGAGACGTAGAGGCGGGGCGCATAGAAGCAGGCCGCTGCGCCCACCAATGCGAAGATGGGCGACTTGAAGATCGCCACGCCCAACAACGCGAAGAGTATCACCATGAGTACATTGAGCAGCATGTACTCCGAGACTTTGACTTTCAAGTCGGCGCTGGCGAGCTGCGCGGCGATCTTTTCCGTGGATTTGCGGCCAACCAGTCGCTTGCCCAGGCTGGCGGTCAAGCCACTGACCGGCGTGCCTTTGGCGCGCGCGTCTTTCAACGCCTCGACCTCACGCGTCGCGTAGCGATCCAGGCGCTCTGTAATATTCGGCTCTTTGCCCCCGCGCGAGGCCAGCCCGACGACCAGCAGCGTCACGGCAATGCCGGCTATGATGGGAAGCACCAGCGTGAGCGTCACGTCAGCTCACCTCCTCGCCTCTGGGTGAAACAGCCCGCCCGGCGCATCAGCGCATGCGGAACGATGCGCCAAAGATGTCCGGCGGCAGCTTGATATTGTACTTCTCGATCTCTTCCATGAACTTGGGACGCAGGCCGGTCGGCTTGAGCCGGCCAATCACCTTGCCGTCCTCGACGCCGGTCTGCTCAAAGATGAAGATATCCGACAAGACGATGACGTCGCCTTCCATGCCCTGCACTTCGGTGATATTGACGATCTTGCGCGTGCCATCCCGCATGCGCTCTTGATGCACGATCAGGTTGAGGGCCGAGGCGACCTGCTCGCGGATGGCGCGCAAGGGGAGTTCCATGCCGGCCATCAGGCACATCGTCTCGATGCGGGCCAGCGTATCGCGTGGCCCGTTGGAGTGCGCCGTCGTCAGGCTGCCGTCGTGGCCGGTGTTCATGGCTTGCAGCATGTCCAGCGCCTCGCCGCCGCGGATTTCGCCGACCACGATGCGGTCGGGGCGCATGCGTAAGGCGTTGATCACCAGATCGCGCATCGAAATCTCACCGCGCCCTTCAATGTTGGAGGGACGGGCTTCCAGCGTCACCACATGCTCCTGGCGCAACTGCAATTCGGCGGCGTTCTCAATGGTCAAGATGCGCTGATCTTCGGGGATGAAGCTCGACAGAATATTGAGCAGCGTCGTCTTGCCGGAGCCGGTGCCGCCGGAGATGATCACGTTCTGGCGTCCGATGACGCAGGCGCGCAAGAATTCCAGCGCCTCCGGCGTGATGGAGCCAAAGCGAATCAGGTCATCGGTCGTCAGGGGCTTCTTGAAGAATTTGCGGATGGTCAGGGTTGCGCCATTGAGCGCGATGGGCGAGATGACGGCGTTGACGCGCGAGCCGTCTTGCAGGCGGGCGTCTACCATCGGGGAGCTTTCGTCAATACGCCGGCCCAGGGGCGCCACGATGCGGTCAATGATACGCCGCACATGGTCATTGTCCTGGAAGACCACTTCCGTCTTCTCCAGGCGCCCCTTGCGCTCAATGTAGACATGCGTCGGGCCATTGACCATGATTTCGGAGATGGTATCGTCGGCCAGGAGCGGCTCCAGGGGGCCGAGGCCGAGGATTTCCGCCACGATCTGCTCGAAGAGCTTCGTGCGCTCAGTGCGGCTGAGGATGATGTTCTCCTGGTTCAGGATGGTATTGAACAAGCCCTCGATGGTGGCGCGCACCTCGGCGGCGTTGGCCGTGACATCCATATTGGGGTCCATCTCGGCGATGAGCCGATCCTGGACCAGCTTCTTGACGTCAACGATGGGTTCGCGCGCCGTCGTCAAGGGTTGCCGGCGCATCCGTAGCTCTTCCAGCTTCGACGGCTGTTCGACCGGCTGTTGGCTCTTCTCAATCCGTTTCAATAAGGACATGCTGTCACCTCATCGTCGGGCGGCGTCTGCGCCGGCTAACGGAATAATTTGCCCAACAGGTTGCCGGGCTTGGCCGGCGCGGCGGCCGCCCCATCGGGCGCGGCAACCGCCGGCGCGGGTTGCAAATCCAGCATGAGCCGGCGCGCCAGATCCAGGATGCCCGCCGCCAGGGTACTGTTGCGGTGCGTCAACGTCAAGGGCACGCCCTGGTTGATCGCGGTGGAGGCCACCCTTTCATCCAATGGCAATGCTGCCATGACCGGGTGTCGAATGCTGGCCTCAATGTCTTCCGGCCGGATGCCGCCGCGCCGGTCGGCCTGATTGATGACCAGCTTGATCTTCTCTGACGGATATTCCAGCGCGCCGGTCACATCGAAGAAGGTCTTGGTATTCTTGATGGCCGGGATTTCTGGCGTGGTGACCAGCACGATGCGCGTCGCCATATCCAGGATGCTCAATTCCAGATCATGCAATGCGGTGCTCATGTCTACCACGACGTAGTCGAATTGCCGGCGCAGCGCCTTGAGGATGGTCTCCATGTGCTCGGCCGTCACCAGGTCCGCCATTTCGGGACGCGGCGGAGCGAGCAGCACTTTGATGCCCGACGTATGCGTCGCCGCGATGCCATTGATGATCTCGGCGTCCAGGTCACTGATCTTCTCGACCAGGTTGACGATAGTGCGCGCCGCTTGCAGGTTGAGCAAGACATCCACGCTGCCGAACTGCACGCTGGCGTCCACCAGAATGATCTTCGCGTTGGGCGCGGCTTCGCGCATGGCCACCGCCAGATTCACCGCCAGGGTGCTCGTCCCCACGCCGCCCTTTGCCGCATAGACGGCGATGATTGGCGCCAGGGCGGCGCGCGTCCCCTGGACGACCGGCCGCGCCGGCCCACTGGTCGTCGTCTGCTCGGCGATGGGCATTTCGGCCAGCGCGGCGCGCCGGCTGGCCCCCAGCTCATACACACGCCGGATGGTTGAGGACAACTCTTCGCTGGAGAAGGGCTTAATCAAGAATTCGCGCGCCCCGGCCAACATCGAGCGGCGCAGATAGTCGGCTTCGCCCTGCACGGACATCATGACGATCTGGGCCTGCGGCACCTTGTGCGTGATCAACTCGCCGGCGGTGATGCCATCCATGCCCGGCATGTTGATGTCCATGAGCACGATATCGGGCTTGAGGTTGCCGGCCAGATCCACTGCCTCCTGTCCGCTGCTGGCCATGCCCGCCACTTCAATATCGTTCTCAAAGTAAAGCAGCTTCTTCAGATTCTCGCGCGTCTCAGGGATGTCATCCACAATGATCACGCGAATCTTTGCGCCGCCATCTGATTTCATGGGCACCTGTTGTCCTCGCTCCCTTCCCTCTACTCGCTCTCAGCCAATCGGCGGGCGACGCGTCACTTCGTGCTGCCGCTGCTGCTGCCGCTGGAACTGCTGCTGCCGCTCGAATATGGGGCGGCGCTGCTCTGGTCAATGGCATAGGGCAGACGGTCAGGCGGCTTGATGTTGAAGCGCTGCATGATATAGTCGAGGGTAACCGGCTCCGTGGCGATGATCTCGTGATTGTTGCGCCCGCGCAACACGAAATCAATAGATGCGCCGGCTTCACGCGCGAACTTGAGCACCAGGGCATCCTGGGCATTCAATACCACCGTCATGATGGTCGGGCCGGCCGGCGCCGGCGTCGCCTGGCTGCCAGATTGCGGCGTTGCGCCGGGAGTCGGGGCGGCCGCCGGCATCTGCTGCCCCCACTGCCCGATCTTCAGGATGCTGACGTCTTGAATGGTCATCTGGGTCACCATGCGCGGGATCTGCTCGCCCATCACCGAGCCGACCGCGGCCGTGCCGCCGGCCGAGACGCGCGCGACCGGCTCGCGGATTTGCGTCGCCGGATCCACGCTGACCAAATTCACCGTCAGGATCATGTCCACGCTATCGCCGGCTTGCAGCGCATAGGCCACGCTGCTCAACTCGGTGATCGGGAAGGCCATCGCGACCTTGCCTTCGGGAATGAGGAACGACGCATTGACGCCCTTGTTGACGATCGTCACTTTGTCGGTCATCATCTCCCGGCGCAAGATCTGCCCCTGGGCAATGTCCTGGGCCGCCAACATGCCGGCCATCTCCGTCCGGGAGAGCACCGCGTCGTTCGGCGTCTGTTCCTTGTCGAATTCGCGCTCTTCAAAGGCTCCCGGATCCATGGCCTGTGCCTGGGCGATATTCTGCGTCGCAACCAGCACCTTCGTCTTCGTCGGTTCGGGCGCTTTCGTCGGCTGCTGCGCCGTGTTCAGCAACAGAAATGCGCCGGCCATGGTCGCCAGACCGAGGATGAGGCCCACCAGGATCAAAATTCTTCCGCGTTTCATGCAGCATCCTCCCCTACGCTATGATCCAACCAGCCCGCGCGTGCCTAGCGCTTTGGCGCGTAGATGCGCTTCGCATAAGTTCCAGCACTCCTATTGTACTCGCATTTCGACTGCATTGCAAGTGTCATTTGGCAACTTAACCATAAAGGGCGCAATAGGGTGGATGCTCCCCGATGCGCCGGCAAAAACATCGGGCGGCCAGGGGCGCCGCCCGATGATGACGCCGCGAGGGCGTCGCCTGGGAGGGTGTTTCTGCAACCACGCCCTCCCAGGCGACCGACCTTACTGCGCCTTGATGGAGATGCCGCTGACGATGGCGCTATCCTTCATGGCCTGGAAGCGCAGCGTCAGGCGTTTGTTGGTCACCTTCGCCGTAAAGGTGCGGGTGACCGCCCGATCATGACCCACGGCCGAGAAGATGTCGAAGTTGCTCAACACCCGCTGGCCTTGCAGGTAGACCAGGAAGTTCCGCCGGCCGGCGGCCGTGTGCCACGGCTCGCAGAAGTACAGGGTGACCGTGTAGCGCCCGTTGGGCACATTGGTGAAGATGTAGCTGAAGTCAGTGCCCACACGATACGCTTGATAGACCGGGTCCTCGGTCGTGCCCTTGATGTCGTGGGTCGTGCCGGGGTTGCGGGTCGAGCCGCCGCTGGCGTTGCTATCCGCAGACCAGGTGCCCCAGGCCCCGCCGCCGACATTGAGCTTGATCGTGAAGGGCGTCGCGGCCGGCGTCGGCGTGACGGTCGGCGTGAGCGTCGCCGTCTCGGTCGGGATCGCCACCGGCGTGGAGACGCACGCCGGCGAGCAGACCACGCCAACCACCGGCGCTGCCTGGCCGCCCTTGATGGTGTACTGGCCGGCGCCGGCTGCCCATTCGCCACGGAAGGTGACGGAGACGATGCGCGTCTCGTTGTCGCCATAGCCCGTGTCGAACTTGACGCCGCGAGCGCCGGTGGTGGGATCGGAGTTCGTCCACGACCACTGCTCGCTGGCCCGCACCACATCGGTGGAAATCATGCAGCCGCCCAGCACCCAGTGGCTGATGGCCGGCTGGCGCCCCGACGTGACCCGGTAGACGAAGGTCGTGTTGGTTCCGTCGAAGACGGTGGAGACACACTGCACCGTGTTGGGGCCGGCCGTCGGCGTCACTGTCGGCGTCATCGTCGGCTCAAAGACCTGAGTCGGCTCCGGCGTCGGCGTGGCGTAGATGCACTGGTCTTCCGCCCGGCGCATGCTCAGGGTGGCATGCTGCCCCACCGTCGTCGAGCGGTGGCAGTCTTCCTGCGTCACCTGGATGTTCAGCGTGATCGTCTCGTCCGCCAGGGCGCTGGCCCAGTAGTCGCTGGGCGAGATGATCAGCTCGGAGGTGTAGGCGGCGCCGGCCGGCAGGTTGGCGATGCGCCAGGTATACGGCGCTACCTCCCGCACGAAGCCTGCCCCGTCAATGGCGACCACGTCCAGCCGCACGTTGCGGGCCGGGCCGGTCAGGCCGACGTTGCGCACCGTCATCACGTAGACGAAGGGGCCGCAGCCTTGCAGCGTCGTCGGCTCGAAGGTGATCTGCAGCGACGCATCGCTGGTCAAACAGGCTTGATCCGGCGTCGCCGTTGCGGTCGGCGTGTTGGTGGCCGTCGGCGTCGCCGTCGGCGCGGTCGGGCAGGCCGGGGCGCACACGCCGCCCACCACTGGATCGGCCTGGCCGCCCTTGATGGTGTACGAGCCGGCGCCGCTGATCAACTGGCCGCGGAAGGTGACGATCACTGTGCGGACTTCGTTATCATTGTAGCCGGTGTCGAACTTGACGCCGCGAGCGCCGGTGGTGGGATCGGAGTTCGTCCATTCCCACTGCTCGCTGGCCCCAACGACCATGCCGGCATCCAGACACTCGGCGCTCAGCGTCCAGTGGCTGATGGCCGGCTGCCTGCCCGACGTGACCCGATAGGTGAAGGTCGTGTTGTTGCCATCGAAGATGGCGCTGACGCACTGCACCTGGTTCGGGCCAGAGGTGGCCGTGGGCGTCGGCGTCGCCGTAGGCGGATTGCAACCCGA
Organism: uncultured bacterium; assembly: GCA_903872005.1. Next base: position 8,113 of record CAIQJD010000205.1, read on the forward strand.
CCCCTTGAAGGCGGAGACGGTGTCGTTCTGGCCCACCACGCCGCGGCACTCTTCTTGCGTCACTGCGGCTTGCAGGCGGATTTCGGCGCCGGCCGCCGCGCCCTGCCAACTGGCGCCCGGCGTGACGACGATCTGCGTCGTCACGCTGCCGCCGGCCGGGATGTTGCCGACCAGCCAGTGGGCGTTGCTGATGGTCCCGACGTAGCTGCCGCCGGCCAGGGCCGTGGTATCCACGATGACGTTCTTGGCATAGCCCTGCGTGCCGGTGTTCCGCACGGTCAGGTTGAAGGTGTAGGGGCCGCACCCCACCACATTCTCTTCCGTGAAGGTCACTTGCAGCGTCGCGTTGCTATTCTCGCAGGTCACGATCGGCGTCGGAGTAGCGGTCGGCGTCGGGGTCGGAACCGGGCAGTACCAGGGGTACCAGTAGAGGTCCAGGCCCTTGCCGCTGTGATTCTTGAGCTGGTTGCCGTTCTTGTCCAGCACGTTCATGCCGTAGTGGATCTCCACCACCGAGTCGGTGGGGCGGATGCCCGGCCACCAGGCGCGGATGGTGAAGGTCGTATCGCCGGTGATGGTGCGGGAGGCGTATTGCGGCTGCGTGCAGTTGGGCACGTCGGCCGGGCAGCGCGAGGCGTCGGCCGGGTTGACGACGTACCAGCTCGTCTGCAGGATGGCGTTGCCATCGTCCGGCGTGATGTCCACCGTGCCGGTGATCTCGATCCAGCCGGCGTCATAGACACAGATGGCGCGATCGCTGCCCAGCGTGCCGGTCCAGTCCGTGAGCCACTTGTTGCTCAGGGTCGGCGTGCGCGTCGGCGAAGCGGTGCGCGTCGGCGAAGGCGTCGAGGTCAACGTCGCCGTGGGCGTCGCCGTAGGCGTGTAGGTCTGGGTCGGCGTGCGCGTGGCGGTCGCCGCCAGAGGCGTGGAGGTAGCTTGCGGCGGCGGCACCACGTAGTCTTCGTCGGTCAGGCCGGTCACGCTGTTAGACTCGTAGCCGGTCTTCGTGCCTTCCACCGTCCAGCAGATGTCGGCGGCCGGGAAGCTGCCGCCCGACCAGGTGTAGTCGCCGAAGGAGATTTCGCTCAACGGCTGGTAGGTCGGGGCGGTCAGGCTGACCAGCGCGCCCTCAACGCCGCGATAGAACTGATCTTCCACGCGGACACTGAGCGCGACCGCCTGGCCGGCGCCGGCCGATTTCAGCGGCGTGTAGTCCGTGAATGTCAGGAAGAGCTTGGGCACAATGACGCAGGCTTGTTCGTTGCGCCCCACATAGACCACCGGGTTGAAGGTGGCGCTCTGGTTCACCTCCACGCGCGCCGTGGTCGCAACGCCGCATGGGCCATCGGTCATGATGTCATAAGTCTGGTTGTCAATGACCGCCTGCACCTGGATGGTGTAGAGGCCAGACGGCAGATTCTCGAAGGTGAACTGGCCTTGCTCGTCCGTGGTGGTCGTGCCAGAGTAGCTCGGGCCGGCGATGGTGACCTGCGCGCCGCCCGGCGTGTTCAACTTGCCACGGCACTCCGTGTTCTTTTCCAGGTGCGTCAGGTTGCTGACGATGCTGGTGTAGATCTGAGCCAGATCGCCGGCCGAAGCGGCGATGAAGTGGCGCCGGCCGTTGGTGTCGGGCGACGCGATAGACTGCAAGACGCTGGGGTCGAAATCGGAGCCGATGGCGATGGCGAAGATTTCGACGCCGGCGGCCTTGGCCGCGTTGGCAATGTCAATGGCCTGCGCCGACGCTTCGGCGTCGTACATGGCCGGGTGACTGTTGGGATAGCCGTTGTAGCCGGGATTCTCCAGACAATCGGCGTAGCTATCGCCCACGCCGTAGTAGGACAGACAGTCGTAACCCAGGCTCCCTTCGGTCGGCGCCGGGTCATAGGGCTTCTTGGGGTGGCGGATGCCATCCGTGCGGACGTTCGCCAGACCGTCGGAAGCCAGGATCAGGATCGGCGTATGGGTGATGACGTGATTGGAGCTGAGCAGCACCGCCAGGCCCTGCTGCAAGCCGAAGGCCAATGGCGTCCAGCCGCCCGGCGTCAGGCTATTGACCGCCGCGTTGGCGGCGGTGATGTTGGCCGTCAACTGCGAGCGGGTCGTGGCCGATGCCGCGTCGAAGGAGACGACGCCGACCTGATCGCCGGCGCGCGGGTCAGTCAGGTTGGTCGCCAGCATGTTGTTGAAGCTGACCAACGCCGACTTGGCCGCATCAATCTTTCTGGGGGTGCTATCGCGGCCGGCCAGGCCCCATTGCATCGAATAGGACGTATCCACGACATGGACGATGTCCACCGGCACACGCTCGCAGACCAGCTTCGAGGCTTCCACCTTCTCAGCGGAACACGCCTCGACACGGCCAACGACGCGCCCGGTGTACTGCGACGTGGGCGTGGGCGTAGCCGTCGCGACCACCGTCCCGGTGCCGACCGGCGTCGGGGTGTTGGACTGCCCACCCTCTGGCGTCGCCGTCGGCGTGCCACAGGCATCGCCCTTCACGCCCACGGCGGTGGCGAACCGGTTCTCATTGCGCTCCGGATTGCAGTTCTCATTGATGATCCGGGCTTCAATCTGAATCTGCGCGCCCACTTCTGGGCCAACCGGCGGCCCCGATAGCCAGTTGGAGCGCGGGATGACCTCCACTTCTTGGCGCACGATGCCGCCGGCCGGTATCTCGCCAATCGCCCAGAAGGCCGGGCCAATGGACTGCACCCACTCCGAGCCGGCAAGGGCTGAGATCGTCACGTTGACATCCCACGCGCTGCCCACCGTGCCGTTGTTCTGCACCGTCACTGTGAAGCGGTAGGGGCTGCAGCCTGTCGTCGTGCTCGGCGAGATGGAGATCGCCAGGTTGGCGTCGCACTGCGGCGTCGGCGCCGGCGTATAGGTCGGCTGGACAACCTGAGTCGCCACGCCCTTCATTTCCGAGAGCTTGACGACGAAGACGCCCTCATTGCGGTTGTTGATCCAGTCGCCTTCCACCGTGTAGGGAATGAACTCGCCGTTCACCTTGTCGCCCATGACGCCATGGACTTCCAGAGCGGCAAAGGAGACGATGTTGTAGTACAGATAGTGTTCGAAGCTGGCGTCCGTGGTGAAGACCGGCGTGATGCCGGTAAACGGCTCACGCGCCAGACATTCGGAGCTGCCGTTGCGTAGCATGTAACCCGGTTCGCATTTGGCGAACGTCGTGTAGTGCGAGACGCCGCTGAAAACCGGGATGATCAGGACATCGCCAGGCTGCACGATGGAGAGCGTGCTCCACAGGTCATGATAGGGGTTGCCGGAAATCTGCGTATTGACGCGCGTGACGCCGGGGTATCCCAGATCCGTCCACTCCTGCAAAGATGGGTTCGTTGGCTCGCAATAGGTCCCGACGCTGGGGCGCCGGCAGTTGAGGGCCAGCCAGCCGGTGTCGGCCCGGCCGGTAACCTGGTTCCAGTCCTGCAAGGTGAACTCGGCGCCGACATCCACCAGCGACTCACGCACGCCGACCGGCGACACATACTTGGCGGCGGTGGCCGACCCGTACATGGCGTTGGCCGAAGCGTCGGAGGCGATCAGGCTGTAACCCATGATGCGCGCGAAGAACGTGGAGAAATCGGTGGCAGCATGCGACTCCACCCCGATCGCCCCACTCTTGGGCACCAAATTGCCGCCGCCGGGGAGAATCGGGTTCAGGCGAACGCCGCCGGCGCCGGTGTAGTACGCATCTACGTACTTGGCCTTGTTGCGCGCCGCATATTCCTGAATGGTCAGGAACAACTCGCCATCGGTGAGCGGCGGCGCGGCCGGATCCGATTGCCACATGCCCAGGGCGCGTGCGCCGGCCAACGCGGACGCGTCGGCCGCATTCTGCATAGAGCGCCGCTGAAAATAGGCGAAGCTCAAGTCTACGGCAAAGGCCCCGAAGATAAGTAAGACGACCAGGGCCACCGCCACGATCAGGATAGATTGGCCTCGCTGCTGCTGAAGATCCCGCTTATTCATCTCAATACCTCCCGTCCTACCAGAACAAGAGCCATGAAGCTGCGATAATTGCTTCCGCTCCGTTTGCCGTTCTTGCCGTCGCGTTTGACACGGGGGCGCTACGGCAGCCGGGTCCTTTTGGAGCGTCTTCATCAATCCTTCTTCAACTAGCCTCCCTTTCTCTTGACTTGACTATTCGATATACATGACTGCTTGCCCCACCATGGGAAAGCGGGGGATCAAGGGCGTCCAGGTCTTGAAGAACGCGGTCACTTTCACAGACACTCGACAGCCTACGGTAGAGCAATTATCGGGATAGGTGACCTCTATGAAGGGCGTTTCCAACGCGTTCGCCATGATGCCGAGGCGCACACGCGTCCGATACATGATATTGTCGGGGTCCGGCGAATCGCCGCCATCCACGTTCAAGGGATAGATGATGCCGTAACGCGCCCCTTCGCGGGCGGCGTTCGCCAGCGAGCCATACGAGAAGAAGAAGCGCGAAAAATCAATGACGCCGACCATGACCACTACCAAAAAAATCACAACCAGGGCAAACTCTAACAGACCTTGCCCTGATTGCGAAGCATGTTGTTGCGTGTTGCGCTTTCCGTTCACCCTGTTCATCCTGCCCCTCTCCCTAATTCTGCAGCGGCGGCGTCACGGGGCTATACATGATGACCATTTCGGCCTCTTTGGCTAACCGCAGTGTGGTAAGCCCGATCAGCCCGCCGAAGTAGAGCGGCATGTCACAATATACCGTGACGCGGATCGGGTTGCCGACATAGGCGCCGCCGGCCGGGTACGTGACCGATACGTTCGCCGGCGTCAGTGTGGTGCCCGTGATAATCACGCCGGAGCCATTCGCTTCGTTCAACGTGCGATAGGCGATGGTCGAAGGGTCGGTCGGATGCAAGGAGCCGTAGCGCGCGCCTTCGCGGGCGGCGTTGGTGATACTGATGAAGACATCAATCGCCCGACCCATGTCCACAATCGCAGCCAGGACGATAATCAAGATGGGCGCCATGATCGCCATTTCGACGAGGCTTTGGCCCCGGCCGGCCCGGCGCCTCTTCTCTATCTGCATCTGCTTTCCATCCACGCTCACATCTCGTGTAACCATCTTGCCACCTCTGCCCTTGCCCGACAGACGTTTCCGTCCCCTACCTGCCCCCTACTAAAACGGAAACGCCCCACCGGCTGACCGGTGAGGCGCTATCCTCATAGCGAGCTTGCGCCTGATAGCGCAGCAAGTGCATCTCTGTCCTGATATAGCGACCCTCTATGCTCATAGCGCCCCGTGTCAGCTTCATTATAGTCAACCCGGGGATTCTATCGCAATAGGAGAAAGGTCATGGGCTTAAAGTACTAAGTCAGGGGCAGATCAAAGACCACGCGAGCGCCTCGCCCGATGACACTTTCGATCTGCACGTGTCCTCCCAACAGATCAATCTGGTTACGCATCGCCGTCAGACCGATGGCGTGCTGTCCCGCAGCCGAGCTGAGCACTTCATCCACATTGAAGCCCGCGCCGTCGTCCTCCACCGCGACGCTCACCTTGTCATCCTCCAGGATCATGGAGACGTCCACTTTGCTGGCATGGGCATGTTCCTGAACGTTCTTGAGGAGCGTCTGCACCGAGCGGAAGACCGCGACCTCGGTATGCGCCGGCAGCCGGCGCTCTTTGCCAGACAGGGTGAAGTTGGCGGCGACGCCGCGCTTGTCGCCAAATTCCTTGACATAGCGCCGCAGCGTAGGCAACACGCCGAGATCATCCAACATCATGGGCCGCAAATCAAAGATGAACTCGCGCACCTTCTGGAAAGTCGCTTTGACGGCCGTCTTGAGCGCAACCAGCTCGTCTCGGGTGCGTTTGGGATCGCCATCGAAAGAACGCTCGCAGATTTCCGCCTGCAGGATCAGATTGGTCAAGGACTGCGCCGGCCCATCGTGCATCTGGCGCGCCAGGCGCTGGCGCTCGCTCTCCTGGGCTTCGATGACGCGCGCGATCATGGATGTGGACATATCCTCGCCGGCGGCCGGCCGGCCGGTCGGCCGCGCCCCCTGCCCCAACGCTTCCAGGACGCGGCGCTGCGTTGCCCGCAACTGCTCCAGACTCTGCTGGCGCGCTTGCAGCTTCTCCAATTGAATACGCATCATGAAGAGGCGCATCTGCGCGTCGCCGGCGGTGGTGTAAATCTCCCGAATGTCCTTGCGCGGGAAGGTATCGAGGTTCATCTCCATCTGGCGCAGCTTGTTGGTCAATTGCGCGTTGCGCTGCGTCAGCTTGGCGATCTCGTCGTTGCTCTGACGAATATTGATCTCGATCTCTTTCAGCTCTTTGCCGCTTTGCTCGAAATCGGCAGTCAGCTCTTGCAGCAGTTGTTCGGTCAGGTTGGCGACTTCTTGCGCTGGGCGCGACATCTCGTCCCTCCCCCTTCTACGTATCTTGCAGGCGAATCCAGCCCCGCTTGAGCGCCAGGACGGCGGCTTGCGTGCGGTCGTTGACCGCCAGCCGGCGCAAAATGGACGTCATGTGGTTCTTGACCGTCTGTTGACTGATGTCAAGCACGCGAGCGATCTCTTTGTTGCTCAGCCCGCGCGCAATATAGCGCAGGATTTCCATCTCGCGATCGGTCAAGGGGCGCATCAGCTCGGCATCTTCCGGCGCATCGCCAGACATGGCGATCTCTTCAAACTGCGCCAACATCCAATTCGCGACCTGGGCGCGCGGCAGGATTTGGTCGCCCACCACGAAGTTGCCGGTATTCACCTCGTGGATGCTGTTGAGCAAGGTTTCGGGCATTACATCTTTGGGGTAATAGGCCGACGCGCCGGATTGCAAGGCGTGGAGCAACTGCTCATCATCGTGATAGGCGGTGAGGACGATGATGCCGACATCTGGCTGCTTGGCCTTGATCTGCCGGGTCGCCTGCAGGCCATTCTGCTTCGGCAAGTTAATGTCCATCAAAATGATGTCTGGATTGCACTGCGCGGCCAACGTGACGGCTATCTCGCCATCATCCGCCTCACCCACGACCTTCAACTCCGGGTCAAGCTCCAGGGTGCGCTTCAACCCGCTGCGGAAAATCTTGTGATCTTCCACCAACATGATAGTGATTTCGCTCATCGTCGCCCCTCCGGGTCAGCCGCAGGTAAAGATGCCGGCGCCAAGATAGTCACGCGCGCGCCGCCGCCGGCGCGGCTCGTCACCCGCACCTGTCCACCCATGGCGCGGGCGCGCGTCTGCATGTCCAACAAGCCCTGGCTATTCGCCGGCGCCAGGGTCTCAAAACCACGCCCATCATCTTCCACAAAGAAGAGCCAGCCGGCCGCCCCGCTCGTAACGCCCACTTCCACCCGTCTGGCGCCGGCGTGTCGCGCCGCGTTGCTCAGAGCCTCTTGCACCATGCGAAAGATCATCAGTTCCTGAGTCGCCGGCAACCGCTCGGAGAACCGTTCCAGGGTGGGCGTGTGAATCTCCAGGCCGGCATGGGCCGCGAAACGGCCGGCGTACCGCGTCAGGCTCGGCCCCAGCCCCATCTCATTGAGCAATGAAGGCGCGCGCAGGTCCGCGATGATCCAGCGCAGCCGCTCCAGCCCTTCCTGCAATTCGTCCTTCAACTGGACGATGCCGGCGCGCACGGCCGCCGGGTCGCTCTCCATCAACGGCTCCGAATACGTCAATTCGACCACGGCATTGGCGAGGAGCTGCCCCAGGCTGGATTCGAGCGCCACAGCCAGCCGGCGTGATTGATCCTCACGCTCCAACATGGCGCGCAGCGCCGGCGGATCCGGCTCGCCGACAGTCAGTTCGGCCGCCGGGGCCGTCGGCGCCAGCGCACGGCCGGCCGCCGCGCGCTTTGCCAGCCGCTCGGCCGTGCCCTGGATTTCCTGGATGGGCAACGACGGCCCCAGCATCAGCGCGGCGTCTCGCGCCAGCTCGCGCAGCCGGCCAGCATCCGCTTCGACCCCGGCCAACCAGCCGGCGAAGTCGGACGGCGTTGCGGCGTTGCCATCGCTCCCTTTCGGATTCGCCACGCGGATTACGCTCCCCGCAAAAGCTTACTACATGGAGTATACCATAACCGATACGCGCTTGCAAGCGATTACTGAGCCGGCGCGCTCACCCGATAGACCGCCATATTCTGCTGCCCGGCCGCGCGCGTGACGGCGCAATCCGTCTGATACACCATCTCCAGCGCCGGCGATTGCGCCAACGTCGGATACCACTCCGGGAAGATGATCAGATATTGGGCGCGGCGCGCCTGCATATCGGCCAGGAGCGCCGGCCCATCATGCATGATGGGGATGATCTCCGGGCTGATCAACCCGGCCAGGTCCAACAGCGGCCGGCCGGCAAAGTAGCCCAGCGCGCCGATGTCGTGCGCGGCGATGAGCGCGTCGGCCGGCGCGTGCGCGGCGATCCACTGCGCCGTGTCCACCATCTCGCCGTTGATGTAGGCCACGTCGGTCGCGTAGCCGCCGGCGCCGATGACCAGGAACCCCGCCAGCAACAGCGCCGCCGCAAAGGTCAGGGCGACGGCAACCAGCCGGCGACGCTCGGCGGCGCGCCAGCGTTCCAGCAGCGCGGCGGTTCCTCCCGCGCCCAGGGCGATGAGGAGCGGGATCGTGGGCATCAGGTAGCGCCCATGCTGATAACTGACCGGCAGACGCGTCGCGTAGACCAGGGTGAAGATGGCCCAGTAGAGCAGCGGCAGGCCGCTCGCCGGCGCGCCGGCCGCCGGCCGGCCGGCCCAGCGGCCGAACGCGCCCCGCAGCGCCGACCAGGCTGCCCAGAGAAAGCCGGGCAGCAGCAGCGCTTGCGCGCCAATCAGCGTCGGGCTGACGACGCGCGCCCAGCGCGCCGGCAGCGACCAACCGGCGATCATCGTCGCGTACTCCACCTGCTTGGCATAGAACGTATTGGGCAGCAGCGTGCCGGAATGGCGCAGGTTGAAGTAGACATACGGAGCCAACAGGAGGAGGCAGCCGCCGGCCAATCCCAGGCTGTGCCCCAGCGTCGCCCCGGCCGGCCGCCGGCGCGCCTGGGCCGCCCGCGCATACGGATTCAGGGCGACAAGGGCGACCAGGAGCGCGCCTTCCGGCCGCGTCAGGATCAACGCGCCGGCCAACAGGCCGAGTCCCAATCCACGCCAGGGCTTGCTCTCCGCCTCCAATCCAAGAGATAGCAGGGCCAACGCCAACGCGCAAAAGAGCACGGTCTCCATGCCCGAAACGGCCGCCCAGACCAGGTGCCATTCGGCGACGCAGGCCAGGCCAACCAGCGAAGCGACGCGCGGCCGGCCGGGGAACAGGCCGCCGGCCAGGCGCGCCGCAAACCAGCCGGTCAGGGTCAGCGCCAGCCAGCCGAGGCAGAGCGTCCAAAGACGATAGGGGAGGCCGAGGCGGTAGCCGATGCTGAGGAGCAGCGTCCAGAGAGGCGCGGTGGAGCCGGCGCTGGGCGCTCCCGGCAGATAGGCGAGCTGGCCGGTCTGCGCGAGGTTGCGGGCATACGTCTGGTGAATCCAGGCATCGTCCAGGGGAAAGCCCGGCGCGCCGCCGGCCGCGGCGTAGGCCAGGAAGAGCGCCATGCCGGCCAGCGCCAGCAAGGGCAGCAGCGCCATCTGGAACCAGCCGGCGGATAGGACGCGGACGAACGCGGACGAACGCGGAGGAGTCATGCTGCTATGCCGGTCACTGCCATCAGGATTGTCGTTCACGGAAACCTCACCCTCGCTTCTGATTGCCTCGCCGCGCCAATCCGCAGTCGCGCGTCCCATGCCTGCCATCAGGGCAAACACTGATACAGCCGGGCCTCCGGCGCGGTCCAGCTTTGCGCCAGCGGCAGGGCCGGCTCCTCCTGCCGACCGGCAAAGAAATCGTCCAGCGGCGCCGGCCGGTCCACTTCCAACAACAGGTAGGCCGCGCCGAAGCGCCGGCACGCCGCCAGCGCATCGGCCGGCGGGCCGTTCGGAATCGCCAGGGCGGGCCGGCGGGCGAAGTAGTAGAATGCCGGCGGATTGACCACCAGGATCGGCGCATCGGCCGGCGCGCCGGCCGCGTCGAGCCATGCGCCGGCGCGGCGATACGTGTCGTCGTGCGTGTTCCAGGCCCGCGTCGCGTCGCCGCCGGCCCACACGGCGCGCGCATACAGGAAGATGCTCAGGCCGGCCGCGATCAGCGCCACCCCGACGCCAAAGACGCGGCGGGCCTGGGCGGCGTCCCAGCCGGCGCGCCGGCGCGCGGCCCAGGCCACGGCCCGGTCGAGGCCGGCGGCGGCATAGGCCATCAAGAAG
>CAIQJD010000206.1 GCA_903872005.1 uncultured bacterium
CGCGTCGGCCACGTCGGCATGGCGGTTCTCGATCGCGCCGTAGTCGTCCGACGCGCCGACGCTGAGGAATGCCTGCTGCACATCGTTCCCATCGCGGGCAATCGCGCCGGCCAGGAGCGACATGTCCAGACGCTCCTGCTCAATGTAGGCCCCCTCGGTGTTGGCGAAACAGGTCGTCGCCGCGCTATCGCCATAGCGCAGGATGGAGGTCTGAATCTTGTCGGAGGCGCGCCAGATGAGCGCGTTGTATTCGTCCAGCAGGCGCTTCTTATCGGCCAGGGGGATGCGGCGCGGGTCCTTACGCAGGCGCGCCGGCGCAACCGCTACCACCGGCGCCAAAGGGGCCAGTTGGCTAGTCTCGGAGCCGGCCAGGCGCGCCTGACGCACCGCCAGCGCCACATTTTCGCGCAGGTCGTGGAGATCGTTGAACGAGACGAAGCCCCAGCCGCCGCGCGCCAGGGCGCGCACATTCCCGCCCAGGCCGGCCGTGCGCCCCGCCTGATCCACTCGCTGGCCCAGGTAAGCCAGGTTGCTCGACTCGCCGCGTTGCAGCCGGATTTCCGCGTAGTCCGCGCCGGCCGCGGCCTTCAGGGCATCGGTGATGAGATCGCGCATGGGTTTTGCTCCGTCAGAACAGACTGCCCCAATCTACATTGGGCAGCGGCGAGGTGATGTCCACATAGGTGATGACGAGCATCAGCCCCAACAAGAGGATGAAGCCGATGAAGTGGATCGTCCCTTCTCGTTCGGGCGAGATGCGCCGGCCGCGCACCGCCTCGATGAGGATGAAGAAGATGCGCCCGCCATCCAGGGCCGGCAAGGGCAGCAGGTTGGTCAGGCCCAGGGCCGTGCTGAGCAGGCCGAGCAGTTGCAGCACCGGGAACCACCAGCCGGCGGCCAGCGATTGTTGCACCGCCCCGCCGGCCAGTTGGGCAATGCCCACCGGCCCGATGGGGCGCGCCGCTTCCAATGGCACCGCGCCGCGGATCAGCAGCGCCGGCACGGAGAGCGTCACCCAGATGACATTGCCCGTCTGGAGCGCGCCGCGGACGATGGCCTGGCCCCAGGTCATGCGCTCGGAGAGATAAAGGCCCATCTCGCCCTTGTTGGCCTCGGCGTTGAAGCGCGGCGTGACGGCAATCTCGAGGGTTTTGCCGGCGCGGCGCAGATGCAGGGTGATGGGCTGGTCGGCGCGCGGCTTGGTATAGGCAATCAACTCTTCGGGCGCATTGACCGGCGTCTCATCGGCGGCCAGGACGATGTCGCCGCCGCGCAGGCCGGCGCTCTGGGCCGGCGAGTCCGTCGCCACGCCGGAGATGCGTACCCCTGCGGAGATGACGGAGGTGAAGCCGAAGGAGAGGGTAAAGCAAAGCGCTGCCAGGAGCAGGTTCATGATGGGGCCGGTCGCCAGGATCAGCAGGCGCGTGCGCTTGTTGGCGGCCGCCAGGCCGCGCGGGTCCGAGGGGTCATCTTCGCCGGTCATCTTGGTGAAGCCGCCGAAGGGGATGGCGTTGAGGCTATACAGCGTTTCGCCGAAGCGCACGCCGATCAGGCGCGGCGGATAGCCCATGCCGAATTCTTCGACCCGCACGCCGCGCCATTTGGCGGCGGCATAGTGCCCCAGCTCGTGGACGAAGACCAGCACGCTCAATATGACGATGAACGATACGACGGTCAACAACATAAGACTTTCGAGAGCCTCATTTCTTTTCTTTGGATGGGTCATGGAGCGCGGCGCGATGGAGGCCAACTCTCTGATACCCAGGGTAGTTCATTATACTATCAGGGGGCTGATTGGACAAACCGCTCGCCGGCTACCGCTCCGCCGGCCGGCTGGCTTCGGCCTGCGCCAGAGCGGCCTCGATGCGCTGCAATTCCTGATTTTCAGCATCCAGCAGGCGCGCCTTGCTCAGGGCCATTGCGGCCAAATCGAAGCGTCTCATGTTCGTGCTGGCCGCCGCCAGGGCCAAGTATGGATCAATCTTGTCGGGCATCTTGCCGGCGGCGCGTTGCAAGTGGACGACGGCCATGGCCCACATGCCCTGGCCGGCGTAGAATTGGCCGCGCTGCAACAGACTGATGGCCGTCTTGGCGTCTCGATCCATCTCCAACGCCAGCCGGCGGGCGTGATAGAAGAAGTCGTCTTCCATCTGCCAGTTCAAGAAGAACATCAACGCGGCCAGCCCCAACCCGACCGCGCCGACGGTCAAGCCGGGCTTGGGCAAGAAGAGCGCGACGACCGCGCAGACCAATACCAGGGCTGCCTCAATCATGAAGGCATAGAAGGCCAGCCTCCAGCGTTGGGCCATGCCGATGAAGATGCCCAGGGTATACAGGAGCGGGATGGCGCTGCCCAACAGGCGCAATGGCGGCAACAGAGCGAAGGCGGCCGGCTGCATGGCCGGCGCCGGCCAGGCCGAGAAACCGAGATAGAGCGGGATGAGCTGATAGGGGTTGACCAGCTTGATGGATTCGGCCACCGAGGCCAGCAACAGGGAGATCACGAAGACCAGGGCGACGACGCCGGCGCCCTGAATCGCCAGACCGATGCCCAGCCAGTAGGAGACGCGCTCGCGCCGGCGATAGCGCACCCACAGGTCGCCGCCGCAGGCGGGACAGCGTTTGTCGGCCGGCTGCGTCTGAGCGGCGCAATAGGGGCAGCGGTAGTCGCCACGAAATTCTTCGGGCAGGGCGGAGACGGCCGGCTGGGGCGCGGAGACGCCTTCGGCGGCGGCGAGGAAGCCGGGAGCGGCGGCCGGCGCGCCGGCTGCCGCGATCCAGGTCGGCTGCGAGGCAACGGTGCGGCCGCGCAAATCTTCTTCCAGGATGGCCCCGGCCGGCGAGGCGTGGGGCGCAAGGAAGCCGGGCTGCGGTGGCGCGGGCGGCGCGGCCGGTTCTGTCGCCGCAACCGGCAGATCCGCCGGCGGCGCGGCGGCCTTTTGCCGGCGCAGGGCTTCCAGCCCACGCCGCGCGGCAACGTGCCCGGGATCCAGGGTGAGAACATTTTCCAGGCAGACTTCGCGGTCTTCGGGCGCCTCCACGACGCTGCTGAGCCAGAGCCAGGCCGCGATGTTCTGCTCGTCCAGCTCGACGACGCGTAGCAACATCTGGCGGGCCGCGTCGCGTTGGCCGGCTTTGGCCGCGGCGATGCCGGCGGCCAACTGGCGCAGCACATCTTCATTCGGAGCCGGTGTGGATGCCATGTTCGTCCCCTGACGCGAGGCTTGCTTTCTGGAATAAGGATGACCCAAGTATTGAAATCATACATCAAATCGTGACAGAGCGCAAGGAACCCACGCCGCGCGCGGGTGTGTTTCACATTTTGGGGGACGGGCATAGGGGCTGTCGTAGCCTGGCCCCGTGTGGGCGTTTTTGGCCCGGGTCAGACGCGCGCAAGGCGCCAGGCTACACACGCGCCCGAAAATTGAAACACACCCGGCCGCGCGCCGGCGGCTTGACAGAGCGCCGCAGTCATGACATACTACAGCATTCTGTCAGGAGGCTATCCCATGAGCGTCACGGAAATCGGCGTCGGCATCATCGGTTCGGGCTTCATGGCGCGCACCTACGCGGAGACGACTTCGCGTTACAACCGGCGCGTCCGCCTGGCAGCGGTCGCCGGCGGCCGGCGCGCCCCGCAACTGGCCGCCGACTATGGCGTCCCGTGCGAGCCGAGCGTGGAGCGCCTCATCGCGCGCCCGGATGTGGATGCCGTGATCCTGGCGACGCCGGAAGCTTTTCACCTGGAACAGACGCGGCTGGCCGCGGCGGCCGGCAAGCACGTCCTCTCCGAAAAGCCGATGGCGCCGGATGCCGCCGCGTGCCAGGAGATGATCGCCGCCTGCCGGCAGGCCGATGTCACGTTGATGGTGGTGCATCAACAACGTTTTCGCACGGCCCAGCGCATGGCGAAACAACTTATCGAAGAAGGTCGTATCGGGCGCGTGCGGCAGCTCCGCATCGTCTCACTCCACAACGGCGCCGGCATCGCCAAGATCGTGCAGGAGCGCCCCTGGTACCGCGACCCCGAGGGCGGCATCTTCCTGGGCCAATGCGTGCACAATTTCGACATGCTGCACTGGCTGGCCGGCGCGCCGCCGCGGCGCGTCTTCGCCCACGTCAGCTCTTTCGGGTCGGCCGGCGTCCCCAACTTGAGCACCCTGGCCCAGGTCGAATTCGCCAATGGCATCGTCGCGCAGCTCTGGGTCTGCCTGGAGATGCCCGGCGTGACCTTCCCGCACAGTGAGTTCCACAGCCAGGCCGTCGGCGATGCCG
>CAIQJD010000207.1 GCA_903872005.1 uncultured bacterium
CCTTCGGCCGTCAGGCGCACCGGCTTGCCCTTGATGTTCTGGGCGCGCAACTTAATGACCACGGCGCGCGGCACCTCGCCGACCACGCCGGGAACCGAAAGACACCCCTCTTCGTCCGCCTCTTGCTCTTCGCTACATGCCACAATCTCCGGGTTGACGAGGACGAAAACGGGGTTGGGCCTGGGCGGTTGAGCTTCGGCCGCCGGCGTCTCGCCGGCAGGGGCTTCTTCTCCCGCTTCTTCTTCGGCCGGCTCTTCGGGCAACTGCACCACAATCACACGCTGCAAGACGCCCACCTGCGGCGCGGCCAGCCCCACGCCGTTCGAGACATGCATCGTTTCCAGCATATCTTGCGCCAGAGTTTTCAGCGCATCATCGAATTCTTTGACCTTCTTCGCCTTGCGCCGCAGCGGCGGCTCATCGAAGCGCATGACGCGATACGTAGCCATGATTCCCATCCCAACATTCAGGAGATGGCTACATTATAACTGAAGCGGCCGGCGCGTCAAGGAAGCCGGCTTACGCGAGTGCCGGGATAGACCTCACAGGTCTTTAAGACCTATGAGGTCTATCCCACTGTGAGGTTTATCCCCGCTGAATTTGCCATCGGCAGCCTTCCGTGTTATATATGTTGGGTCTTACGGGGAACTCCCCCGGACTTTCTGGTTCTGGCCGTGCGCCGGCCTCTGGCGCATTTGACCGGAATCAATTCCAAAGAAAGGAGGTATGAGACTCTCATGCCAGACTACGAGCTTGTATTGGTGCTTGCCCCAACGCTGGACGACGACGCCGTGCAGACCCAGGTGGAAAGCGTGACGCGACGCATCGAGCAATTGGGCGGTCAGGTCGTCAAGACCGAGGGCTGGGGCCGCCGGACACTGGCCTACCCCATCAAGAAATTCCATGAAGGGCATTACGTGCTGTTCAATGCCCAGATGCCGGCCAAGTCTGTGGCGGAGCTGGAGCGGGACCTGAAGATCACCGAGCCGGTGCTACGCCATCTGGTTGTGCGCGCCAACGAATAAGCCGGCCGGCGATCCTGCCAGAGCCAGCGAGTGAAGATGTACCGGGAGGAACACAGTGGAAGATACGAGATACCCTGCGGAAGGCTCCGAGCGCCCCTATCCCCCGCGTGGTCGCCGCCCCTCGGGCGACGGCGAAGGCGGAGATGACGAGCGCGAAGAACGCGGCGGTCGCCGGCGGTTTCCGCCGCGCCGGCGCGTCTGCACCTTCTGCGTTGAGCATGTGGACTATATTGATTATAAGCGCGTGGACGCGCTGCGGCGCTTCTTGAGCGACCGGGGCAAAATCAAAGCGCGCCGCAAGACCGGCGTCTGCGCCAAACACCAGCGGCGCCTGGCCATCGCCATCAAGCGGGCGCGCCATCTAGCGATGCTGCCCTTCGCCAGCGAACAGTATCGCTAAACCGCCGCTAAGGCGGCGCACGGGCGTCAGGCAAGATCATCGGCGAGGCATAGGACCGCACGCGGCCTATGCCTCGTTGCGCTTTGACTCTCGGCCCGTTACCCTACCCGAGGAGAGCCAGCATGGCCAAGCAAACCAAGAAGCACCAGGAAGTCGAACTCACCAAGAAACAGGTTTCTCATAGCCGGCGCGAACAGCGGGCGCGCACGCGCGTCATCATTGGCATCGCGGTCACCAGCGTCGTCGTCCTCGGCATCATTCTGGCCGGCATCCTCAGTGAGTTCGTCTTCAAGCCCAATTCCGCCATTGCCACCGTCAACGGCGTGAAGATCACCACGTCCCAATACCAGAAACTGGTGCGCTACCAACGCAACAATTACTCCAACTACCTGCGCGATCTGGAAACCGAAAAAGCCCGCCTGGATCCCAACGACGCCAACTCTTCCTTCATGATCCAGTACTATGATCAGATGATCTCCCAGGCGCAAACGCAGCTCGCCGGCATAGACCAATCGGTCCTGGAGCAAATGATCGAAGATCAATTGATCCGCCTGGGCGCAGGCCAGGAAGGCATCACCATCACGACGGCGCAGGTGGACGAGAAGGTCGAAGAGATCTTCGGCTATCAGCGCAACCCGCCGACGCCTACGGCCACGCCCACGCCGGC
>CAIQJD010000208.1 GCA_903872005.1 uncultured bacterium
GCCGACGCCCACGGACACGACCACGGCTACGCCAACGGACACGAACACGCCCACCGTCACGCCCACGCCGACGCCTACGGACACGGCCACAGCTACGCCAACGGAGACGAACACGCCCACCGTCACGCACACGCCGACGCCTACGGACACGGCCACAGCTACGCCAACGGACACGAACACGCCCACCGTCACGCACACGCCGATGGCCACACCAACGCACACACCTACCGCTACCGCCACACCCACGATGACGCGCCTGCCGACCAACACCCATACGCCGACGGCCACACGCACGCGCGCCCCCACCGACGCGCCGGCGACATGGGGCAAGCGACTGTGGGCTGCAGACGGCGCGGCGGGCGAAGCCTTCGGGGCGGTCGTGGCGCTCAGCGGGGATATCATGGTGGTCGGGGCGGCCGACGCCGGCGTGGACGGCGCAGCCGAGCGCGGCGCAGCCTACCTCTTCAGGCGCAACCGCGGCGCGCCGGATAATTGGGGCCTGATCAAGAAGCTGACCGCCGGCGACGGCGAAGCCTACGACCATTTTGGCAGCAGCGTGGCGATCTACGGCACGACGGTCGTGGTCGGCGCGCCCGACGCCGACGGGGCGCAGGCGAATCAGGGCGTGTTCTACGTCTTCGAGCGCGACGCCGGCGGGGCCGGCGTATGGGGCCAGGTGCGGGAAGTGCGCGCCGGCGACGGCGCGGGCGGAGACGCCTTCGGGCAAAGCCTCGCTATCAGCGGGAATACCATCATCGTCGGAGCGCCCTACGCCGACGTGAGCGGCGTCGCCGATCAGGGCGCGGCCTACCTCTTCGGGCGGGACGCCGGCGGCGCCGGCCAGTGGGGCCAGATCAAGAAGCTGGTCGCCGGCAACGGCGCGCAGATGGACAATTTCGGCTCCTCGGCGGCGCTAGACGGCGCGCTCGTCGTCGTGGGCGCGGCCCACGTTGACCTGAATGGCTGGGACAACGCCGGCGCGGCCTACCTCTTCGGGCGCGATGTCGGCGGGGCGAACCAGTGGGGCCTGGTGAAGAAGCTGAGCGCCGGCGACCCGGGCAACGATGCGGACTTCGGCGGGGCCGTAGCGGTCAGCGCCAACACCGTCGTGGCCGGCGCTGCGGGCGCGAATGTCAATGGCAAAATCGGGCCGGGCGCGCTCTACGTCTACGGCAAGGACGCCGGCGGGGCGAACCGATGGAGCCTGGTCAAAAAGCTGGTCGCCAGCGACGCGCAGGCCGGCGATGGGCTGGGCCAGTCCGTCAGCATCAGCGGCGCGAGCATCGTGGCCGGCGCGCCGGGGGCCGACAGCGCCGGCCGGGCCGACCAGGGCGCAGCCTACGTCTTCGCCCGCGACGCCGGCGGCCCGGAAAGCTGGGGCCAATTCACCCGCCTGACCGCCGATGATGGCGCAGCCCACGATGCCTTTGGAGCCAGCGTGGCGCTGGATGGGGCGACCATCGCGGTCGGCGCGCCGGGGGCCAGGACCAACTACGCCGGCCAGGGCGCGGCCTACGCCTTCACGCCCTACGCGCTGCGGGTGAACAGCGCCGGCCCGAAGTACACGGATACGGCCGGCTATCTCTGGCTGGCCGACCGCGCCTGGCCGCCGGGCGCGCCGATCACGCCGGGGATGTGGGGCTACGTGGGCGGCGCCGGCCGGGTTGTCTCCGCGCCGATCAGCAACACCGAGGACGACAAGCTCTACCAGTCGGAGCGGCTCTACACCGGCGCGGTCCGGCCGGGCTACAAGTTCATCGTGCCCGATGGCCGCTACATGCTCACCTTCAAGTATGCCGAGACCAACTGGGGCGTCTCGGGCAAGCGCAAGTTCACGGTCCTGGCCGAGAGCCAGATCTGCTTTGCCAACTACGACATCTTCATGGCTGCCGGGGCCAAGAACAAGGCCGCGCCAGACAAGGTCTGCTACGTGACGGTGAGCGATGGGGTACTCGACGTTGACTTCATCTCGGTAGCCGGCCAGGCCAAGGCCAACGCCATCACCATCCAGCAATTGTTCCAGTAGGGGACACAGAGAGACCTCGACCATCCCGACACGCGACTTCATCGCCAGGACGCTCCGGCGAGGAAGTCGCGTATCGGCCGCATAAGGGTCTGTATCACGTAGCCCAGCAGAATCCATAAACGTATCATGTTTCGTGCAGAATATTATTATTCACAGGTGGTTATTCCTCAGATGCTATTGACAGCGCGAACATTTGCACATACAATATATGTAACGCGCAAGTATGCAAATGTGCGCACGGTAGGCATCAGGTTTCCCCAGGAGGGTAATAAGGCAATGAACAGCAGGGATGTCCTCGGTAAGACAGGCAGCGTAATCCGGTTGATTTTGTTGATGATCTTGATCGTGGCTCTCGTGCCGGCTCTGCCGGCGGCCGCCGAAGACCCTGAAGTGGAGGCGTCCGGCGACGTGGCGTTGAGCGCCAGCGTCCTGTTGCCGCAAGAGACGAAAATCTACCCCACCGACGGCGACGATGGAGACAACTTCGGCATATCCGTCTCTATGAGCGGGGATGTGATGGCGGTGGGCGCGCCGGATAATAGCAGTGCTCAGGGAGCTGTGTACCTGTATGGGCGCAATGTAGGCGGGCCAGGAAGATGGGGTCTGATCAAGAAGCTGACCGCTGAAGACGGCGCGTCCCATGACCAGTTTGGGTATTCCGCGGCCATCTACGACACGACGGTCGTGGTGGGCGCGCCGTCAGCTACCTCGGGCGGAATAAGTTACGGCGGCGCGGTCTACATCTTCGAGAAGGACGCCGGCGGGGCCGGCGCCTGGGGCCAGGTCAAGAAGCTGACCCCCAACGATCAGGTCGCGTATGACGCCTTCGGCCATTCGGTCGCCATTCAAGGCTCGACCGTTGTGGTGGGGGCGCGGGCGGCCAACATAGAAAGTTACACCGATGCCGGCGCGGCCTACGTCTTCGGGCGCAATGTGGGCGGGGCCGGCGCATGGGGCCAGATCGCC
>CAIQJD010000209.1 GCA_903872005.1 uncultured bacterium
CGTCTCCGTCGCCGTCGGGGCCACGGTGTCGGTCGGGGTGGCCGTCTCTGTGGGCGTGGCGGTCGGCGAAGGCGTGTTGGTCGCCGGCGAAGTCTGGGTGATGGTGGGCGTGCGCGTCGCCGTGCCGGTGCGCGTCGGGGTCGGCGTGATGGTGAAGGTGGGCGTGCGCGTGCCGGTAGCGGTGCGCGTCGGCGTGCGGGTAATCGTGCTGGTGCGGGAGGGTGTGGGGGTCACGGTGCCTGTGGCGGTCGCCGTCGGCTCCGGGCCGGCCACGAAGCGCAGCATGACGCCGCTTTCGCCGGCGGCCCAACCATCGGTATCGCTGACCATGTCCAGGGTTTCGAGCGTCAGCCCGGTCGGGCTATATTCTTCTGTCCAGGCCGTGCCATTCCAATACAGGATCGAGCCGAAGAGGCCCATGATCCAGCCGACCGTCGCCGAGCGCATCTGCACCGCCCGCAATTGGAAACGGTAACGCTGTGGATTGGTGACCGCAGCCCAGGTCGTGCCGTTCCAGCGGCGAATCACGCCGGCGTCGCCAACCATCATGCCGGCGTTGGCCGCCGAAAGGGAGACGCTGTTCAGCGCGGTGACTACGCCGCTGCTGGCAACTACCCAGCCGCTCCCGTTCCAGCGCAACAGGACGCCAGATTCGCCCACGGCCCAGCCATTATTGGCTGCCAGCATGAGGACGTCGCGCAGACTGTCGGACACCGGGCCAGTCACTTCTGTCCAGGCCGTGCCATTCCAACGCAAGAGCGTACCGCCGCCGCCAACGACCCAGCCATTGGTTGCCGTGAGCATGGAGATGGCGTTCAACGGGACGTCCGTCTCCAACGGGAACGAGCTCCAGGCCGCGCCGTCCCAGCGCAAGATGACGGAGAGGTTAGCGGTCTCCGTATCCAGGTAGCCGATGACCCAGACGTCGGTCGCCGAGACGGCGGCCACGTCCATGAATGTTGCGGCGGCCCAATCGGCCGGCACGGCGGCCGGACTCCAGGTCGCGCCATTCCAGCGCAGCACCAGGCCGTCATCGCCCACCGCCCAGCCATCGTCGCTTGTTCGCATATCTATACTGTGCAGCGCATTAGGATTGCCGCCGGCGATCTTGTTCCAGGCCGAGCCGCTCCATTGATAGATCAACCCGCCGGCGCCGGCGATCCAGATGCCATCCGCCGACGCCCAGGCCGCATCGAACACGGCCGAAGTCAGGCGATTCTGCGTCGTCCAGGCGTCGCCATCCCACTACATCAGCGTGCCATTCAGGCCCACCGCCCAACCTTCCGTGGCGCTGAGCATGGCAATATCGCGCAGCTCCGTCGCATTGGTTTCGTCGGCGATCTGCCAGGCGCTGCCATTCCAATGCAGGATGGTGCGGGTATACTCGCTGGGGGTCTCGAAAAAGGCTTCGCCGACGGCCCAGGCGCTATCCGGCCCCAGGGTATCCACCGCGGCCAGTCGCGAGAAGGCCGCAGCTTCGAAGGCATTGGCGACGCGCGCCCAGGCGACGCCGTTCCAACGCAGCGTCACGGCGTGCGCGCCGAAGTCATCCTGCTCTTGCCCAACGAGCCAGCCCTCGGTGGCCGAGGCGAAATCTACCGCGAAGAAGACAGTGAGGAGCGGGTTGGCGATGCCGGGGACGGCGACCGGCGCCCAGATGGAGCCATCCCAGTGCAATAGCACGCCGTTTTCGCCGGCCGCCCAGCCATCCGTCGGGGATAACATGGCGACGCCGAACAGGTTCGCCTGGGCCGGCGTCGGGAACATGCTCCAGGCCGCCCCGTTCCAGCGCAAAATCACGCCGCCGGCGCCAACGGCCCAGCCATCCGTCTCGGAAAGGGCGCTCACGCTTCGCAAGTCGTAGTTGGTCGGGGTGGCAAAGCGGCTCCAGTTCGTCCCGTTCCAGCGCAGGATCAGGCCGTCCGTGCCGACAGCCCAGCCGGCGCTGCTGGAAAGCATGCTGATGTCTTGAACGGTGCGGTGGCAAGGATCCGTACTGCCGTCATCCCAACACTGCCAGGCGCCGCCCTGCAAACTGGCGCGCGCCGGCTGCTGGGGCGTGTCGGCGCTGACCGGGAGTTGGCCGATCAGACCAAGCACGAGGGCGGCGAGAACGAAGAGCGAAACGGCGAGACGCATGCGCATGATTACGTAACCTCCTGAATGTGGCGCGGGCGGGAAGCAACCAGAGGGAAACCGGGCCGCGACTTTGTGGAGCGTATCATAGCACAAATCGGCCGGTTTGTCATGCCGGCCATGCCCGGCGGGGGCCGCTGCCGGCGCGCTATTTGACGGTTCGCAGCGAATGTTTTATCATCGCCGGGTGAGGCAGCCGATGGATACGTTTCCGAACCAGAGCGCGACCGGGGAACACGCGACGGAAGGACATCCGCCCGTGCTGACGACGCGCCTTGCCACGCCGTTGGGGCCGCTGTTGGCCGGCGCCATGCCGGCCGGTCTCTGCCTGCTGGAATTTACGGACGAAGGCCGGCTGGATCTGCAATTGCGCCGCCTGCGCCAATACCTGCCCGCGCCCCTGGAGCCGGGCGACAGCCCCTTCTTCGCCCCGCTGCGCCAGGAGCTGGCCGAGTACTTCGCCGGCCGGCGCCGCGAGTTCAGCCTCCCGCTGCTCCTGCTAGGGACGCCTTTCCAGTGCTGCGTCTGGGCCGGCTTGCAAGCTATTCCCTACGGGGCGACGCGTTCCTATCAGGCACAGGCCGCGGCCCTGGGCCAGCCGCAAGCCGTGCGCGCCGTGGCGGCCGCCAATGGCGCCAATCGCATTGCCATCCTCATCCCCTGTCATCGCGTCATCGGCAAAGACGGCAAGCTGACCGGCTATGGCGGCGGATTGTGGCGCAAGGAGTATCTGCTCCACCTGGAAGCCGGTCGGTCCCAGCCCCACTTTCCGGCCTTTCCGCTCGACGATAAAATCACCCCGTGAATGGAGCGCCGCGCGTGAGTCTGCCTATCCGATCTGTCTTTCATCGCATCTTGGCTTGTCTGGTCCTCCTGGGCCTGGCGCTGGCCGCGCCGGCGTGCAGCGGCAGCGGCCTGCTGGAGATCGTCCGCGTCGGCCTGAGCAGTCCCTCTAAGCGCCTGGAGATGCAGGGCGACGCCGC
>CAIQJD010000210.1 GCA_903872005.1 uncultured bacterium
ATGGCCTGGCCCTGGGCGAGGTAGCCGCGGGCAAGCGCGAACTGCCGAGGCAATTCACGCAGGATGAATGTGACGCCGCGCCCGAGGAAATAGAGGATGACGCCGGCGATCAGACAGAAGACGAAGGTCTCCAGAACGAGCAGGACGGTCGCCAGGGCGCCCCAACCATGCAAGTCCATACGTGTCTCTCCTGTGCCTACTCGACGAACACCGTGATTTTCATTTCGACGACGCCGTGTTCGTTGGTCGCGACCAGGCGGTACGTCGTCGTCTCCGATGGCGCGACTTCCAGAGAGCCGGGCGATGTCACGCCATTCTCACCATCTGGGAAGAGGCGCGCCTCGCGCGCTCCCTCCAAGTCCCAACTCAAGGTGGCCTTCTGGCCGCGCTTGATCTTCCCCGGCTCGGCTTTCAGGGTGTGGATGACCGGGAGGTCGGGTTGACAGGCCAGAGTCGTCAGTCGCGCCGCGTCGCTGGGCGCGGATTCGCCGGCCGCATTGTAGGCTTTGACCATGAAGCCCATCTCCGCGTTGCAGGGCAGGCGTTCCAGGGTGACGGAAGCGACATTGGGTATGTCCAGGGTTGCCAGCAAGGTCTTGCCGTCATCGGAGTAGATGTGGATGCCCAGCTCATCGTCGGAACGGTCTTGCCAGTTGAGCGTGACGCCATCCGGCGGGGTGGTGGCCGCTTGCAGGGCGGCTGGCGCTGCCGGGATGTTGAGGCCGGCCGGCGGCACGACGATGACTACCGTGGCGCGCTGCCCGAATACCTGACCACTGGGGGCCTGCATCCGCCAGCGGCCGGCGTATTGGCCGGGATCGGCCGGCGCTTTCAGCGTGACTTTGATGTCCACTTCGGCGTTGGGCGCGGTGGGGGGCACGCTGAGCGATGTCGGCGCGCCCAACTGATCGCCGGACTCGAAAACCCAACTGTAGCCGATGCCCCAGGCGCAAGCGCCGGAGTTACGCATGCGCCAGACTTTCTCGAATGAGACGCCGGGCTTGACGCGCGTTTCATCGGGAATGGTTACGTCCGCTACAAAGAGCGCGTTGTCGAGACAGGCGACCGCCGTGACGGAGGGCTTCGGGGCGACGGTTGGCGCGGCGGGCGGCGTCGCGGTGGGCGTCGCCAGGCCGGGCGATGCAGAGACGGCGGGGCGGACTTCTACGAGGACGGTGGATGGCGCGCTGGCGACGCCGCGCCGGTTGTATGCCTTGATGGTCAGCGTATGCCGGCCGGCGGCATTCGGGATCCAGGTCTGCACAGCGCCGAAAGAGCGCTCATCGCCGCTATTGGGCGAGCGATCCGCACGGGCGAGGGTGTTGTCCACCCACAGCTCGACGCGCTCGATGCCGGCGTCATCTATCGCCAGGGACTCGATCCGCACTTCCTGACCGACGGTAAGCTGTGCGCCGTTGGTCGGCCAGACGAGGGTGGCGGCCGGCCGCACCGGGCCGCGCCCAAAGGTACACCCTGACAACAGTAGGCTGAGGGTGATGAGGATTGCGGTTGCCCAATTCCGCCGGTGCTCAGGCATGGCGCGCCATCTCCATGGACTCTGGTTGCCTATCTTGACGGGCTGATTTTAACATAATCTTGGGAGCCTGTCAACGGTCTTTTCCAGCCGCGGCGCTGGGATAGAGTGCGCCCGGGAAGGCCGGCCAGTCCCCATCCAGGGGGTAGATGGGGCGTGAGATATGCCGGAATGGCACGGCGCGCAGGTTGCCGCTGGAAAGGCCGGGCGCATCCACCATGATGATGGCATGGGAGATGCTCGCGTAGTTCGCGCGAAAGAGGTTGGGCGATTTGACGACGACGATCTTGGCTTGTAGAGGCTCCAGGCCGACGCTGCGATACAGTTCCGGGTCTACGGTCAAGGCCGGCAGATCGGACAGCAGCAGGCGTATGCTGCCGATGCCGAGTACGGCGATGTCTCCCAGACGGGTTTCGACGCCGGTCGCTACCTTGCCTTTGAAGCGAAATCGGGCGTCGTGCTCCAGGCGCAGCACCTGGCCTTGAACCAATGCCGGGGTGTTGTAGATGTGGTCGCGCTTGCCGCCCACGGAGATGGAGACGGTCGCGCCGACGCCGGCGGCGAAGCATGCGGTCACGGCTTGCGGGTCCACGATGGTGAGGAGCGCCGTCTCAGCAGTGTCCCGCGCGATGAGGGCTTTCAGGATGGCGGTGCTGTCGCCGGGCGAGCCGGAGCCGGTAGAGTCGGCCGAGTCGGAGAGGGTCACGGGCCGGCCGGGCGCGGCCAGGGTGCGATCCAGAGCGGTTTCAATGGGGATGAGGTCCACGTCAAAGGCGCGGCGCATGTCCCAGAGGCGTTGCGCGAGGACCTGGGCTTGCGCGCCGGCGCGAGCCATGTCTCCGTCGGCGGCGACCACGATTACGGCGCTGCCCATCTCCGGGATGTCGAGCCAGGGCTGCACCAGCAGCACGGATGCGTCGAGATAGCCCGGGTCGGCCGCGAGGGTTTTGGCGGCTTCGATCATGGCGTGGTTGGGGCCAGAGGTGGTCTGCATCCCCTCGGCCGGCACGATCAGCGGCAGTTTGCAGAAGGCCATGGCCGGCCGGCTGCCCGCTTCTGTGATGCGGAAGAGGACATCGGCGGCGCGCTGGCCGGTCTCGAACATATCAATGTGGGGATAGGTCCAGTAGCCGACGAGGGCGTCGGCATGGTCAATCATGCGGCGGGTGACGTTGGCGTGCGTGTCGAGGGTGGCGACGATGGGGACGGCCGGCCCGACTACCTGACGCACGGCCTGCAGGATGGCGCCATCTCCATCGGGGTCATCCTCGACGACCATCGCGCCGTGCAGGGCCAGGAGGACGCCATCGGCCGGCAGCGCGGCGCGGATGGCGTCCAAGATCCGGCTGAGGATGTGGTCAAAGGCGCGGCGGGTGACCGGGCCGGCCGACCAGGCGTCGGCGACGACGAGGGGCTCGATCTCGAAGCCGCGTTCTTCTGCCCGGGCCAGGAAGCCGCCCATTTCCTGGCGCGCGCCGGCCAGTTGGGCGCGGATGGCCGGCGCGCCTTCCAAGAGCAGATACGCTTCGAAGTCCTCCAGGTCACAGCGTTGTGGCGAGAAGGTGTTGGTCTCTTGCATGAACAGGGCAGCAAGGTAGCGTGGCATGCGGTTTCCTCGCCGATGAGACTATTGCAGCGCGCCGCGGCCGAGGATGGGCCATTCGGTTTCGACGATGCCGGCGCGCACGCCATAGAGATAGTCGTGCTTGTATACCGTCCAGTCGCCGTAGCTGACGAGGAGATCAATCTTGTCGCCGATCTTCAGCGGGACATGTTCGCCTTCCAGCTCCATCGTGCCGTGTTCGGCCGACGGGTGGTTGAGTAAGACGCCGGGGATGCCGACGACTTCAGGGAAGTGGATGTGGTAGTCTACGGTCTTGTGGCCGGCATCGCAGACGGCGCGGGTGGGCGCTGGCCGGCTGATGACGGTGGCGAGGACGAAGAGGGATGGCTCCAGGGGGACGCCCCAGGTGCGATAGGTGACGTCGGTGAAGACGGCCCCGCCGGTCTGGCTCTCGGTGACGCCGGACAGGTGGGATGTGATCTGGTAGCTGCCGCTGCCGCCGCACGAGACGATGCCGATGGTCAGGCCGGCTTTGCGGCAGAGATCGGCGCTGCTGGTGAGCTTGGCGACGGCTTCGAGGCACTTGGCGCGCTTCTCTTCCGCATCTTTCAGGCCGACGACGTGGCCTTCCCAGGCCATCAGGCCGGCGAGGTGGATGCCGGGCAGGGCGGCGACGCGCATGGCAAGGTCCACCGTGGGTTGACCCGGCTCGACGCCGCAGCGGTTCATGCCCGAATTCACTTCGACCAGGACGCGGACGATGACGCCTTTCGCGATGGCCGCCCGCGAGATCTCCTGGGCGTTCTCCATGCTATCCACAGCGACGATCACATCCGCGTGCATCCGCAGGTTGACCAGGCGGGCGACTTTTTGCGGGCCGACTACCTGGTTGGCGACCAGGATATCTTTGATGCCGCCGGCGGCCATCACTTCGGCCTCGCCCAGCTTGGCGCAGGTGACGCCGATGGCGCCGGCTTCCACGCACTTATGGGCAATGGCTGGCGTCTTGATGCCTTTGGTATGCGGGCGCCAGGCGATGCCAGCTTCGCGGAAATAGTTGGCGAGCCGGCGGATGTTGCGTTCCATCTTGTCGAGGTCTACCCACAGGGCCGGAGTGTCTAGCTCGTCCTTGGGAATGCCGATGTTTCGATAACCGGTGGTCATGATGACTACGATCCTCCTCTTCGACGGTCAGAAACGAGAAAATGATACACCTGATGGAACATTCTGTCAACGCGAGTTCAGCGCGCGAGCGGTTTGGGGAGTCGCAGGTAGACGGTCGCCGGCGTGGCGGGGTCGAGCATACTTTGGCCGGGGCGCATATCGCCGGCGACGCCCAGCAGCATTAGCGCATCGTGAGCCGGCAAGTCGAGTTGGCGCTTGAGGAGGTCGAACATGTCGCCGGCCGCCTGTTGCATGGCGACGCTCAGGTCGTGGTGTATGCCGATGGTTATCCAGGCGTCGCCGGTTTCGATCCAGGGGCGTTCCCACTGCACGCCGCGCAGGAGGTCTACCTGCGCGGTCACGGTGGAGCGAATCTCCAACGCCACGCCGGAGATTTCCCCATTGCCCTGGCGCGCATGCACGTCGCCGAGGGCCAGCAGCCCGCCGGGGATTTGGACCGGGAGGTAGATGGTTGCGCCTTCGGTTATGGCGGGGATGTCGAGATTGCCGCCGTGCCGGCCGGGGGCGAAGTTGAGGATCGGCTCGCCGGCCGGGGCGACGCCGATGGTACCGATCATGGGGCGGGCCGGCAGCTCATAGTTCTCCCAGCGGATGGAGTAGGCGCCAGGGCTGCCGGCGACTTGCCAGATTTGCACGGCCGGCGCCTGAGCGCGCTCGATGAGGATGCCGGCGCCGGGGCTGAGTTTGGTATAGCCTTGCGTATCCAGCTCGATGCTTTGAATGGAAACGGCCAGGGTGTCGCCGGGCTGCGCGCCTTCGATGAAGACCGGCCCGGTCGCCGGATTGGTGTAGTCAGGACGGCGGACGTAGGTGAGGATGTCGGCCGGCCTGGTGATGCGATGGCTGCCGGCGTCTTCGGTCTCAAAGATGAGCGTGGAGCCAGAAGGGACGCGCGCGGCCGGCGGGTTGGCCGCGCTGAAGCTGTAGCAGAGTTGTTGGCGCGATAGGCGGATCATCGGTCTTCTCCCATGCGGACTTGTGCGCTTATTGCGGCGGCGCAGGCTTGATTGCCCGTAGTATCGTGCGATTGGGGCGGGTTGTCAAGCGATGCGGTCGGCCATGGAGGACTGATCGCGCCGGCTTTTTGCCAAAAGCGTTGCCGGTCTGTTATACTCCGGGGCGTCGCGCAACACATTTTTCTCGCGAAGGAGTCCCACCATGAGCATGACAGAGCGCGAGCGCATGTTGGCGGTCTACCGGGGAGAGACGCCGGATCAGGCGCCGTTCTTCCTGGATTTGTCACACTGGTACTATCAGAAACATCACTTGCCTTTCGATCTGTCGGTCGCTCACCTGGAACCGGAATACGATCTGATCGCTTATCATAAGCAAGTCGGCGCCGGCTTCTATATTCCCAACCTCAATTCGTATTACGATGTGAGCTATCCGGCCGATGTGGTCAGCAGCGCGACGAAGACGATGACGCCCAGCGGGCCAGAGATCACGTGGCGCATCGAGACGCCCCTGGGCGCGATTGAGCGCAAG
>CAIQJD010000211.1 GCA_903872005.1 uncultured bacterium
CACGCGCCGAGGCGCACGCCAGCCGGCCCCAGGATCTGCCCCACGGCGCCCCAGGGATCGCGCGCGTGAGTCCGAAATTCCAGGCCGGGCGGCATGGCCGCCGGCTGGCGCCCGGCCCGGACGAGCAGCTCCAGGGCGTCGCTGGCCGGCGCGAAGCCGTTGCGCGCGAAGGCGCGTTCCGAGGCGCTGTTGCCGACGCGGATCAAGGCGCGCGCCGGCCCAGCCCAGTCGGCAACGGCCTGCCGGATCAGCGCGGTCGCCGCGCCGCGCCCCTGCGCCGCCGGCGCGACACCCAGCAAGTCCACCTCCAGCCGACGACCACGCGCCGGCTGCGTCTCGAACGTGGCGACAAAGCCGATGATCTGGCCGGCTTCCTGGGCAACCCAGACGCGCGCGGTCGGCGCGCCCAGGCGCTCCAGGGTTTCGGCCGGCTGGCATTCGCCCAGCTCACAGGCTGCGGCAATGCGGCAGAGCGCGGCGGCGCTGGTCAGCGCCCCATCAAAGGGAAGGATTTCGATTGACACTGGCCCGGCCTGCGCTATAATCAATCCCAATATCGTAGGGATGAGATGCCATGACTTTTTCTGCCAATGGTTCCAATGTGACCGGCGCTCCTTCTGGACGCCTGCTCTGGGTGATCGTCTTCCTCGCCGGCATGAGCGGCATGGCGGTGGAGATGGCCGGCGCGCGCCTGCTGGACCCTTATTTCGGCAATTCGCTCATCGTCTGGGCCAGCCTGATCGGGATGATCATGCTCTATCTGTCGGCCGGCTATTTCCTGGGCGGCCGGCTGGCCGACCGCTGGCCCCGCGCCGGCGTCCTCTACCAGATCACGCTGTGGGCCGCCTTCGCCATTGGCCTCGTCCCCTTCGTTGCGCCGCCGATCTTGCGCTTCGCCGCCGTCGGTATGGCGAGCTTCCAGGCCGGCCTCCTCGCCGGCGCGCTGGTCGCCGTCCTGGCGCTCTTCGCTATCCCGATGATCCTGCTGGGCTGCGTCTCGCCCTTCGCCATTCGCCTGTTGATGGCTGATGTGCACCGCGCCGGCCACACCAGCGGGCGGGTCTACGCCCTCTCCACGGTGGGAAGTATCCTGGGGACTTTCTTGCCGGTGTTGCTGCTCATCCCCAATGTGGGCACGCGTGCGACCTTCCTGCTCTGCAGCGCGTGGCTCCTCTTCCCCTCGCTGGCGGCGCTGCTCCTGTGCGCCGGCCGGCGCGCCCTGCTCTATCTGCTCTTGCCGCTGATTCTGGCGGCGCTGCTCCTGATCGGGAGCGATCAGCCGATCAAGGCAGCCGACCGTCTGCTCTATGAGACGGAGTCTGCCTATAATTATATCCAGATTGTGGATATTGATGGAAATGTCTGCTTGAAGTTGAATGAAGGCGAGGGGATTCATTCGATCTACAATCCCCGGGAGACGATGACCTTCGCCCTGTGGGACTATTTCCTCATC
This sequence comes from uncultured bacterium, assembly GCA_903872005.1. The sequence continues at coordinate 1,454 of CAIQJD010000211.1, forward strand.
GTGCCCTTCTTCAACAACCCGCCCTACCGGCCGGCCGACGTGCGCTCGTTCTGCATGGTGGGGCTGGCCGCCGGCACAATCCCCAAGCTCTATACGGCGGCCTACGGGCCAATCCCGATTGACGGCGCAGAGCTTGACCCGGCCATCATCGAGGTCGGCCGGCGCTTCTTCGCCATGAACGAGCCGAACCTGCACGCCTACGCCGAAGATG
>CAIQJD010000212.1 GCA_903872005.1 uncultured bacterium
CCGGGATGCGCCGTTCAACGCAGAATTGCAGCAGCTCGCAGTTGGCCTGGTCAATGGTCAAGGGACGGATGACGCCGACGCCGCAGGAAATGGGCGGGCGGTCGGCGATGGGCCGGCCGGCGGCGACTTCAACGTATTCGAGCCAGCGCTCGGCGTCGCTGACCGAGACCGGGCGCATGGTGACGTGCTTGGTAGTGTTGCTCAGGAAGACTTCGAGGGTCTTGTAGTTGACGCCGGCGATGGGCACATCGCTGAGGTCGGTGTCCATCTTGTGCATGAAGCTGACGATGGGCAGGGCGTCGCCGAGGCGCGTGTGGCGCTGCACATCGGCGAGCCGCGGCTTACGCAAGCCCTCTTGATAGTCGAGGATGAAGGGGTCGAGGATCAGGGAGCCGAAGTGCCGGCTGCCGGGGCCGATCTCCAGCTTGCGGCCGTCCAGGCCATACATGGGCCAGGCTTTGGGGGCGGCGCGCAAGGCCCAGGTCACCAATTCGGCCGGCGTCTTGACCAGGGCGTCCGCATCATCTACATGGCAGCCGGCGCTCGTCAAGCGGCGGCGCATCGCCGGGTCGAGGACGCGGAAGCCGACATTGGCGAGGACATCGAGGGCGACGGCATGAACCTGTTCGACTTCTGCGGAGCTGAGGACGGAGATATCGAGTTTGCTCATAGGAGACCTCCTGTTGTGGTCGGGTAAGGGTGCGACAAAACATGGCTGCGCCGGCGATCACGCGCCGCCCAGGAAATCGTAGCTGATCTTCTTTTGAACGGCCGCGATCTGGGCGAAGGCTTGCTTCAGGAGTTCTTGCTGGATGTGTCCCAGCCGGCCGGGGTGGATGACGTTCACGGGTGGGCGATTGGCCTCGATCGCGGCGATCTGGTTCTGGAGTCGCAACTGCATCAGGAATTCATAGGCCGCGACGATTTCATCGCGGCTGCCGACGGAGATGACGCGCTTTTCGGCGAGGGCCTCGATGCGCTCCAGCGTGTGGGTCTGGTCAAGATGATGACGCAGGGCATAAAGGCGGGCGAAGCCGACAATGGGCATCATGGCGTCTTTGAGGTTGATCTCGCCGGCATGTTCGGCGGCGCCGCCGCCCAAGTAGATGTTGCCCAGGAGCCGGAAGGGCGGCTTGAAGGTCAGGGCGTTCTGAGCGAAATGGTGAAAGCTGGCCGGCGCTTCGACGAGGGATGTGTGCATGGCGCGACGCAGGGCGTGGGTCAGCTCGGCGTCGCCATAGACGTTACGGAAGTCGAAGAAGATGACCAGATCAATGATTTCCTGCGGCTCGGATTGGCGAATCCAGGCGTCGAAGCCGGCGATCCAATCGGGGAGCGAGCGGCACCAACGCGGGTTGTTGGCCATGACGCCGCCGCGACAGTATTGGTAGCCGGCGACGCTGAGGCCATCGCAAACCCGTTGGCCCAGGCGCAGGAAGTAGTCGTTGACCTGGGAGGTATCGGCGCCGGCCGGGGGCGCGAAGATGATGCCGTTGTCCTGGTCGGTGACGAGGGTTTGCTCCTGGCGGCCCTGGCTGCCCAGGGCGATGAAAGAGAAGGGAGCCGGCGGCGGGCCAAGCTCCTCGATGGCGAGCTGAATCAGCTTCTCGGTAGCGGCGTCGCAGACGGAGGCAAGCATGCCGGTCACGTGGCGCGAGCGGGCGCTGCTGTCGAGGAGGGTTTTCGCCAGTGGA
>CAIQJD010000213.1 GCA_903872005.1 uncultured bacterium
CTGAATAGTCACTCAGATTTCAAGGAGAAGAAATCATGTCAAAGTTTACCGAGCGTTTCACGCAACGGAACACGCGCACCAGGATTCTGCTGGCGGCCGGCGCGGCGTTGGCGCTCATCGCCGTCGTGGGCGGCGTGCTGCTGGCCGGCAACCCACCGCTGCTGCAGCGGCTGCGAGGAAGCCTGCCGGGGGAAGCCACATGGGGATGTTTTCGGCCGTACGCTATATGCACAGGCGAAGACCTGTCAGACATAGACGCCACGGGCCAGGACCTGACCGGCGTTGACTTCACTGATTCTTGGCTGAGTACCGAAAAAGGCCCTTGGAAAGCCACGACCTTTCTGGACAACACCAACTTGACCAACGCCACGCTGGTCCGCACCGACCTGCGAGGCGTCTCGCTGACCAGGGCTAACTTGACCGGCGCCAACCTGACCGGCGCCAATCTGGCGAACGCCAACCTGACTGGCGCGATCCTGTTCCGCACGACGATGCCGGACGGCACGCTCGGCTACGCCAACACGGACGACATTCCGTCAGCCCCGCCGCCGGGCGGCACGGAGGGCGTCTACCAGGTGCGGCCGCGCCACGTCGACAACATGTGCCTGAGCGGCAGCGCCCTGTTTTACACCCGCATCTGGCAGTGCAGCAACCAGGCCGACGACAAGAACCAGCGCTGGACTTTTGTGCCGGCGGACAACTTCTACCAGGTCAAGATCGGCACGTCGGGCTGGTGTCTCACGGTGGAGAATGCCGCCTTGACCGCCGGCGCCACCGTGATCGCCTCGGCGTGCCAGGATGCGAGCAACGCCAATCAACTGTGGCGACTCGATGCGAAGGGAGACGGCGGCTACTGGCTGATCAACAAGAACAGTGGGCTGTGCGCCGCGCCCAGGGACGGCGGCAAGGCCAACGACACCGTGACCGTCCAACTGCCCTGCACCAGCGATCCGGCCCGGCTGTGGGGGCTACACATGCAGTAACGCGCCGGCCTGGCCCAACGTTGACACGCGCCGCGACACGCGGCCGGCGTAGACTGAGGCAACATCACGCGCCGGGGCAGCCCGACGCCAGACACAAGGAGACGCATCTGACATGAAGACCCTCGCTGCCCGTATCGCCGGCCTCAGCCGGCGCGCCAAGACCCTGCTCGCCGCCGGCGGCGCGCTGCTCCTGGTCGCCATCGTCGCCCTCGTGCTGACGCTGGCGTTGCGGCCGCGGCCGGCCTTTCTGGCCGGCGCGGCGGCGGACTGGAAGACGCCGGTCAAGTACTGGACTAATACTTACCGGTGCTTGGCCACGACCACGGAGTACCTGGGGCAGCCGGGCAAGTACATGGTGCGGCTGTGGGACTGCACCGAGAAGCCCCTGCCGGACAACAAGGTCTGGACCTTCGTCACGGCTCCCGACGGCTCCGGCGCGTTCATGAAGTCCAGCGCCGGCGGCAGCGAAGTGTGCCTCGACGTGGAGGGCGGCGCAGCGAAAGAGAACGCCACCGTCACCACCTTCCCCTGCAAGACCGAGAACTATGCCAATCAGATCTGGAACGTGAACAGGCATGGCTTCAGCAATGGGATGTACGAGATTGAAGCCGGCCGCAGCGGGTTGTGCCTGACCCAACGCTCTGCTTTCAGCGGGAATTCGTATTTCGCGTTGGGGCCTTGCGAGAAAGCCGAGACGTGGGAGTTCTGAGCGCCGGCGCGCTGCGCCCGCTGCCACATTGGAGGAGAAAAATAAGATGAAGACACTCTCTGCCCGCATCGCCGGCCTGAGCCGGCTGACCAAGACGCTGCTGGCGGCCGGCGGCGCGCTGCTGGCCCTCGTCATCATCGCCGGCGTCGCGCTGGCGATGAACCCGGCCCTGAGCGCGCGCCTGACCGGCAAGTTGGCTGGCGAAGCGGCCAATATCGTCTATCCCCCCGGCTGGGTAGACATCGCCGAGGCGAACAAGCTCCGCGTCGAAGAAGACAAGGCCAACACCTACAAGCTACAGCCGGCCCACGCGGTGAACACAAGTCTATGGCTGACACACGAGACCTTCTACTTCGTCCCGACGCGGGCCAGTTGGGTGGAGCTTTGGGAATGGGACACCGACCCGGTACATATCTACAATCGCCTGTGGCGCTTCACCCTGGTAGATGCGACAGAGGGATATTTCAACATCTGGACCTGGGACGGGTCCAATCGAAGTTCCTCTTCCATGCATTACCTGGCAGTCTACAACGATTCGAAAAGCGCCGGCGCCGATGTGATCGTCTGGACGCAGGCCGGCGGCAATAATCACCAGTGGAAGCTGATCGGCGCCGGCGGCGGCGCTTACCAGATTCAGAGCCGCAGCAGCGGCCTGTGTCTCGCGATTCGCGACGCCGGCCTGACCAATGGCAGCGCGCTCATTCAGACGACGTGCGACTCGACCCAAAACAATCAGCGCTGGGGCCTGTATCGCACCACGTACCCCAATCGGTAGCCGGGAGATGGATGCCATGAAGACGCTATCCGTTCGCATCGCCGGCCTGGGCCGGCTGACCAGGACGCTGCTGATTGCGGCCGGCGCGCTGCTGGCTCTCGCCATCATCGCCGGCGTCGTCCTGGCGACCAGCCCGGCCCTGGGGGCGCGCCTGACCGGCGCCCTGGCCGGCGAAGCGGCCGGCCCCCAGGCTGCGCCGAAGACGATTGGGAACATTCCGCATACCCCCACGCCGGACACGCGCCGGCCGTGGCAGAAGGGCGACACGACCTACTTGTGCCCGTTGAGCAGCGGCTCGCGCTGTCTGGCGACCGGCGCAGCCTATGACTGGCTGGACATCCAGAAGGGCTACTACAACGTCCTCTGGACGGTGGAGGAGAACGAGAACCGGCGCTGGTATTTCTGGAGCAATGACGGCGGCGGCACGTGGCAGATTTACACCATCCACACCAATTCGTACGCGTATTGCGAGACCTGTCCCAAGACGTCGAACTTCTACCTCGATGTGGAAGGCGCGTCCCAGGCGGCCGGCGCGAATGTCCTGGCCTGGCCCCCCAGGCCGCAGCGCAACCAGATGTGGCGCGTGCAGCAGGCCAAGGACGGACAGGATATCTATTGGATCATCAACGTCAACAGCGGGCAGTGCCTCAGCGTGCGCGACCAGGCCGACGCGAACAATGCCGCCATTATCCAGATGCCATGCAGCGAAAACGACA
>CAIQJD010000214.1 GCA_903872005.1 uncultured bacterium
CAGCCGGCGGATGAAGCGCAGATCCGCGTCGGTGTCCACGAAGATCCGCACGTTCATGCGCCGGCGCAGCGCGGCGTCTGCGAAGATCAAAATGCCCTCGATCAAGATGACACGACACGAGTCAATGCGCCGGGTCTGGTCGGTGCGGACGTGGCGCGTGAAATCGTAGATGGGGATTTCGGCCGGCTCGCCGGCCAACAGTTGATCGAGATGCCGGATGAGCAGCTCGGTTTCCAGCGCATCGGGGTGGTCGAAATTGACCGCGGCCCGCGCCGCCGGCGATAGGTTTATGAGATCGCGATAGTAGGCGTCGTGTTGGATGTAGCCGATCTGCGCCGGCGCGACGCGGGCCAGAATCTCGCGCGCCACCGTCGTCTTGCCCGATCCGCTGCCGCCGGCCACGCCGATCACCACCGGTGTTGTCATCGCGCTCCCCCCTTGCTGCTTCATACAAGCAGGCGCACCCACGCCCAGGCCAGGCCCGCCGCGCATAACCAGGCCAGGACGATGGCGAAAACGCGGCCGGCGCGCGATGGCTGGGCCGGCCGGTGCCACGCGCCCAGGGCCAGACAAAGCGACGCAGCGGCCGCGCCGGGCATCTCCTGCGCGCCGGCGACCGCCAACAACACGCCGGCCAGGCCGAGGGCCAGAGCCAGGGCAGATAGCGGCCGGACGTAGCGCCGGATGGGCGGAGCGTCCCAGGTCAGGCCGGCCGCCGCCAATGTGGCGCACAACCAGGCCGCTGCCCACAACGCGCCGCTCACGCCCAACTCGGCCAGCTTAGCGCCCATCCTCGCCTCCTGTGATCTCGCTCAACGCGCCCCAGAGCGCAGCATCGGGACGCTCGCCGGCGCAGATCAACGTCGTCCCCGCGTCGGTCGGGCGCAGCAGCAGGCGCAGGCGCACCGGCCGGCAGATGAGCGCCAGGGCCACGCCGGCCAGCGCCAGCAGCGCCCCCCCGATCAGACCGCCCCAGGCCGGGTCATTGCGCGCGTCCAGGATGACATAGCGTCCCAGAGAGAAGGCGACGCGCTCGCCGTCCAGCTCCACCGCGTCGCCGTCGCGCACACTCTGGCGCAGCGTCGGCTGCGTATCACGCCGGCGATAGGCTTCCACTTCCATGCCCGCGCCGGTCAGGATCAAGCGATAGGACGCGCCGCTGGTCAGCGAGCGGAAGTAGCGCTCCGACTGCTGCGGGCCGAAAGCCAGGCTGAGGGTAGCCGCCGCCTCGCCCTGGCGCGGGTAGGCTTCCAGCCGGCCGTCGGCGACCTGCGCCGTCGCCAGCGGGCCAAGCGCGGTCTGCCAGACGGTGAGGGCGCCGGCGCGAATGGGTTGGCCGGCATTGAGCGGAGCCTCGCGGATCGGCCGGCCATCGCGCAACAGGGTCAGGCGTTGGGCCGGCATACCGCCCACCGGCGGCAAGGGGGCACGCTCCACCAGCGCCTCGTAGCGACTAGGGCCGATCAATTGGCGCTGCGCCGGCGGCACGGCCAGATCGCTGATTTGCCAGCCCAGGGCGGCATTCACCGCCAGGCTGAGCAAGAAGACCAGCGCCCCCAGATGCGCCAGGGCCGGCGCCGGCCAACGCGCCGCGGTCAACAAGGTCGCGCCTTCGAGGGGACGAACGACGACCAGGAAACGCCGGCCCCACAATTCCTGGCGCAACGCGGCCAGGACAGATGCGCCGTCGCGACCGGCGCAACGGATGGGCGCGGGATCGTCCGCTTCGGCCGGCGGCGCGACGTCCCACAGGAAACGGCGCAGGCGCGCCAGCGCATCGGCCAGGACAATGCTCAGGGCCAGGCCAGCGCCCGCAAGAAGGACGCGCAGCCAGCCGGAGCGGGCTATATCAAAGAAGCCCAGGGGCCGCAGCCAGCCGGCGTTCTGGCGCAAAAAGGTCGGCAGATCGGTCAGCCAGCGCGCCAGCTTCTCGGCATCCGCGCGGGCGGCGGCCGGCGTCTGCGGGATGATCTGGCTGAAGATGAGGGCAGCGGCGATCAACAGGAGGAGGATCTGCACAGTCAGGGGACGGCACAGGGCGCGCCACAGCGCGTCGAGGGGATCGCGCGGCGGCTGGACGGATGGAGCGGCTGGATCGGATGGACGGCCGGCGACAATCATCGGCAGCTTCCGCCTGCTTGTGGCGAATAGGCGAGCGGGAGTGGATGGGAGTCGAACCCACCAAGGCCGCCTCAGCAGCACCCCTCAAACGGTTTTGAAGACCGCGGAGCCCACCGGGACTCAACCACCCCCAGGGCTATGATACTCGCAAAGCGCGCCGGCGTCAAGCAACGGGCTGGCGCATGGCGGGAGAATGCACCGCAGAGACGCAGAGGGCGCGGCGGGGAAAAGATAAGGAACCTCTGCCCTAACCCTTTCCTTTCCGAAACTCTGTGTCCTCTGCGCCTCTGCGGGGCATTTGATCCGCCCGCTATGCCGCTACTTGATCCCCGTCTTCAACACCGGGCAGATATCCCCGCCGTGGGTGATCACCAGCACCTTCGCGTCCGGCCCCTGGCGCTCGAAGGCCACGTCCAACGCCTCCTGGATGCTCCGCGCCCGGCTGTGCCCTAGCACGCCCAGGTCATGATCGCACAACCCGTCGGAGATCACCTGCACGAAGGCCAGCTCGTTGATGCGCGCCGCGACCGTGGCCGTGTTCAGGCCGGCCAGGTCCTCGATCCCCTCGCGCTTGCCCACGTGGCGAATCTCTTTCGACGGCACGCCCCGCATGCGCGTCATGGCGTCCACGTGGTGGGGATTGCCCGAAATCCCTTCCCAACACGGCGTCGCCAGAATGATATCGCCGCCGCGCTTGATGATCGGCTCGGCCGCAAAGAGGCCCTTGATCCCCTGCCAGTAGTCCAGGTCGGCGGGATAGGACGAGACGACGCAGATGTCCGGCAGCGCCGGGATCGGCCGCACCCACACCTCCGACGATAGCTCCACCGTCTTGCGCTGAGAGAGCATCGAGTCGCCGGCCACCGCCGCCACCAACTCAGCCCGGTCATTCAGCACCGTGTTGATGACGAAGTCCAGGCGCACCTTCTCGACGATGTTCTCAATCTCCACGCGCATCGGATTGTCCAGCCGGCCGAGATGCGGCATAGGGCTGACCATCGAGAGCGCGTGAGTCAGGTTGGTCGTCTCTTCGCCGCAGACGCCAGGCTGGACGATCTTCGCCCCACCGGCCCAACCGGCCAGGCAGTGCGGCACCGTATTGCCCAACGCCACGATCAGGCCGGCCTCGGTCAGCTTGCGGTTGACCACGATGGGCGTGCCGTTAATGGTGCGGCCCAGGTTGACCATCGAGCTTTCGTCCAGCGCCTCATGGTTGATGACCGGATACTTGTCCATCACCGCGCGCCCGACTTTGGCCTCGATCTCGGCCGGCGTCATCGGCCGGTGCGTGCCGGTGGCGATGAGGATTTCGATGCGTAGCCCCTTGCC
>CAIQJD010000215.1 GCA_903872005.1 uncultured bacterium
CTTCGTGCTCCAAAAGATCGCGCCGGCGCATTCGTCTCCTAAAAACTGAAACACACTCGCGCGCCGGGGCCACGGCAGAGTCCCGCCGAAATGCCCACCGCAGAGGCGCAAAGCACGCAGAGTTTCGGAGATGGAACGCCCGCAGTAGTCTCCTATGATCCCTCTGCGTCTCTACGGTAAGATAACCTTCCACCCGCATCGTCAACGCACGACTGTGACATGGCGCTCCGCGCGCGCTACTTCTCGCCGGCGTTCGCCAGGTCGAGGAGCAGGCCGGCCAGCAGGCCGGCGCGCGGCCCAATGCTGGCGATGCGTACCCGCTCGTCTATGGCGTGCGCGCCGGCGCCTTCTGGTCCCAGACCGTCCAGGGTTGGGACGCCCAGGGCCGCGGTGTAATTGCCGTCGCTCCCCCCGCCAGAGGCGCGCCGCTCCAGGGGCATTCCCAGGGCCAATCCGATGGCGCGGGCGCGCTGGAAGAGCGCCTCGCAGAGGGGGTTGATATCCCAGGGCGGGCGGGTCACGCCGCCGCTGACGCTGACTTGCGCGCCGGCGGCAATGGGGCGCAGGCCGAGGATTTGCGCCGTGAGGCGCTCGGCCTGGGCCATGCTGGCGATCCGCAGGTCCACTTCGGCGCTGGCTTCGGCCGGCACGACGTTGGGTCGCGTGCCGCCGCGCGCCACGCCGACGTTGACGGTGACGCCGTGCTCGAAATCGCTGAGCGCCTGCAGCGCCAAAATCTGCCGCGCCAGCTCTTCGATGGCGTTGATGCCTTCTTGCGGGTTGCGGCCGGAATGGGCGGCGCGGCCGGCGACGCGCACAAGGAAGCGCCCGATGCCCTTGCGCGAGACGGTCAGGCTGTTGTCACTGAAGGCCGGCTCCAGGATCAGCGCGGCGTGGCTCTTCTGCGCCTCGGCCTCAATCACGGGGCGCGAGATCAGGCTGCCGATCTCTTCGTCGCTGTTGACGATGAGGATGACATCGCGGCGCAGCGGGAGCGCCAGGTCGCGCAGGGCGCGCATGGCGTGTACGCCGATGAGCAGGCCGGCTTTCATGTCAAACGCGCCCGGCCCGTAGAAGTAGCCATCTTCCTCGCGCATGGGCCGGCGCGCCAGCTCGCCCAGCGGCCAGACGGTATCCACATGGCCGATCATGAGGATGGGCGGCCGGCCGCCGGCGTCGCCGCGCCAGACGGCGCGCAGACAGTCGCCGACGTTGCTCTGGCGCAGGCGTGTTACCTCGGCGCCGGCCCAGCGCAGGCGGTCGCTCAAGTAGTCCTGGGCGCGATCTACGCCGGCCTTGTCGTCGGTGGGCGATTCGATGCTGACCAGCTCGGTCAGATCATGCAGCATGGCCGACGCGCGCGCCTGTAGCTCTCGGGCAATAGACTCGATGGATGGGGTCATCATGCGATTGGGTGGGCGCTCCCTGGCAAAATAGGATGCGAAGCTGGGTGCGCCGGCGGAACGGGACGCGCCGGCGCACCCAGACCGGGTGGGTCGCGTGAAAGGACTTCTCTGCCGCTTAGTAGTTGACGCCCATCTCTTCAAAGTAGGCGCGGGCGTGCAGGCAGGCCGGGCACTTGTCGGGCGCTTCGAGGCCGGTATGCACGTAGCCGCAGTTGCGGCAGCGCCACGCAACCTCTTTGTCGCGCTTGAAGACCGAGCCGGCCTTGACTTTGTCGAGCAAGGCGCGGAAGCGCTTGTCGTGGTACTCTTAGATCTCGCCCACTTCCTTGAAGAAATCGGCGATCTCGGTGAAGCCCTCTTCGCGCGCGATCTTCTCGAAGTCGGGGTACATGGAAGTCCATTCGTGATGCTCGCCGCCGATAGAGGCTTCCAGGTTGGCTGCGGTATCGCCGATCACGTCGCCCATCAGGCGGGCCAGGCGCTTGGCATGTTCCTTTTCGTTCTCGGCGTTGTCCAGGAAGATGGCGGCGATCTGCTCGAAGCCGGCGCTTTTCGCTACCGAAGCGAAGAAAGTGTACTTGTTGCGCGCCATAGATTCGCCGGCGAAGGCGGCCTGCAAATTCTCGTAGGTCTTGCTCTTCTTGAGTTCCATCGTCAGATTCTCCTTTCGCGTGCTCTGTTGGGTCGTCTCACACCGTGGGTGTGGCGATGTGGGGTCAGTTCATATAGCCCAGGCCGCGCAGGCGCGCCGCGACTGCTTCGGCCTCCGCGTCGCTATAGCCATCGCCGGCGTCTTCGGCCGCCGCGCCGGCCGCGTCGCGGCTGACGCCGACCGTCAGCGGGTCCTCGAAGAGGGCATGGATCACGCGGCCATCCATCTCGGCCGGGATCGGTTCGCCCAAGGCAGCCAGGATCGTCGGGGCCATGTCCACGATGCCGGCGCCGGCGACCGTTGCGCCGCGCCGCACGCCCGCCCCGGCCGCGATCAGGATGCCGTCCATATCATGCTGGCCGGTCAGGTCGCCCACGAAGAGCAATGCATCTGTAGGGGCGGGCCTTGTGCCCGCCCTGCGCGTGCCCAACGTGGCAATCACATCTCCGCCGGCCGGTCGCCAGTCCACCGCCGCGATGTGATAGGTCGGGTCGAGCAAGCCAACGATGTCGGGCGCCTGTTCGAGGTATGGCCCGCTGTAAATCTCTTCGCGGCGATAGACGGCCTCGAAGACCGGCTGGCCGGTCTCGGGGTCGCGCAGGCCGCGCAGGCCGGCGCTGATCTCGTCGCGCAGCGCCTCGTATTCTGCGCCGGGAGCGACGACGCCGGCCGGCTCGCGGCCGCGCACGTTGAGATAGAGGTTGCCCATGGTGCCGGAGCCATAAGCGCGCGTGCGCGCCCAATCCACTCTGGCATAGGCCATGCTGGAGTGCAGCTTGCCCTTCAAGCCCGGCCAGAGGGCGAAGGCGGCGCGCTTGGCGGCGGCCAGCCAGGGCCGGTCGAGCCAGCGCACGGCGCGGCGCAGCAGGCTGTTCAGGCCGCCCTGCAGGCGCGTCGCCAGGGTCTGCCGGCCCGGCCCTTGCCAGGCCATGTAGCCGCGCTCGACGAGCCACTGGTTGAGAAAGAAAGCCTTCTTCAGCGGGCCGAAGCCGTGATCGGAGACGAGCAAGACCAGGGTGCGCTCGTCGGCGAAGGCTTCCAGCAGCTCGCCTACGGCGGCGTCGAGCTGGCGATAGACGTGCGGGACGACGCCGGCGGTGGGCTTTTGCGCGTCCATGTACTTCCAGAACTTGTGCGACGTGCGGTCGGCCGCGCCGAAGACGACGCTGAGCAGATCCCAGGGCCGCGTGCGCCCCAGGTATCTGGCGGCGTCAATGCGATAGCGGGTCATCTGGGCGACGGCGGCCAGGAGGCGTTCTTCGCCGGCTTCCTGCAGGCTGCCGGTCTCGATGTCCACATCAATGATGTAGCCGCCGATCTCGCGCTTCAGCTCGTCGTAGATGCCGTCGGGATAGGTGAAGCGGCTGCGCTCCGAAGGCGACATCAGGCCGCCCATCAGGACGCCGTTGACCGGCTCTGGCGGATAGGTCATCGGCATGTTGATGCTGATGATGGGCCGGCCGCGCTCGCTCAAGATGCGCCAGAGGGTGGGGGCATGTTGTGCGCGCGCGTTGGTGTACTGGTACGCGTAGCTATCGGGTTTGCGTTGCACGAAGCCGAAGATGCCGTGCTTGCCGTTCTGCACGCCGGTCATGAACGTGGACCAGGCTTGCTCCGATGAGGGCTGGATGGTGGAGCGCAGGATGCCATGCGCGCCCTCGCGCAGCAACCGGCCCAGATGCGGCAGGTCGCCGGCGGCGGCCATCGGCTCGATGATGCGAAAGGTCGCCCCGTCCAGCCCGATCACCAGCACACGGCCAAAGGTCATATCAGCTTCCGCTCTTTCAGGTCCATGGCGACATCTTCCAGCCCCAGGCGCAGCAGGGTGCTGGCGCGCGGCCGGCCGGTCAGCACATCCCAGCCGCGCAGCGCGTAGAATTGATCCATCAGCCGCGCCATCTTCTCCGGGTCGCCCTTCATCGGCTTGCCCACCAGGGGATTGACCAGGAAGTCCTCGGAATTGGCGAAGTGGGTGATGAAGATCTCATCGTCCTTGCGCGAACGGTTGTTGTCGCGGATTTGCAGCGCCCGCTCCAGGTTGCAGATGCGGTCGCCGCAGCGGTTGAACTCGCCCTCGCTCATGGTCGAGCCGGTGGCGGCGGTGAAGAGGTGGTATTCGAAGGCTGTCCCTTCCATGCCGTCGGCGCGGGCCATGCCATCGGGCTGATCGTAGCTCCAGATCATCGGGAAGACGTTGTCGTCCACGGTGACGCTGTCTTTGATGGCGGCGCGGACGCAGTGCCAGTAGGCCGGCTCGGCCTTGCCCTCGTAGTTGGAGAGGGGATCCATGGCCGAGCGCGTGCCGTAGAGCTTCTCGGCGCCGGCCATGAGCTGTTCCCAGGTGGGGCCTGCGCTGTCCGGGTGGCCGAAGGGCGAGTAGCCCAGCGGGCCGACGATGTAGCCGTGGCTGCCGCCCATGGGGTCGCGCGTATCAATGGCCCATTGCAGGCCCGGCGCGATCCAGAAGGGGTACATGGCCCGGTTGCAGCGGTCGCCGCGCGCGTCCATGTGGCCGGCGTAGCCCCAGCCCTGGTACAGCTCTTCGGCCAGGTCGAGGCCCAGGCCCAGCTTGAGCGCGGCGCGGTAGCCGCCCTCGGCCAGCGCGTCGCCGATGCCTTCGCGATAGGCCATCTTGCGGAACAGCTCGGCCCAGAAATGGGGATTGTCCAGGTCAATGGGCAGGCCGTCCAGGTCGGGCTTGACGCCGCTTTCCTTCCAGTAGCGCACCAGCGGCAGGACGCCGAAGACCAGATCCCAGTGGTTGAGGCCGTAGTCGTTGGAGATTTGGCCCAGCTCGAAGCCGGCCTCGAAGCCGAGGTTCCAGTTGTAGAAGGTGTTCTTCAGGCCGGGGAAGATGGGCGCGACGCAGTGCCAGTGGCCGGAAATCTTCTCGCCGCTGAGGGGGCCGGGCACGCCGTCGAAGTACCACGACCAGCCGCCGCATTTGATGCCGCACTGTTGGGTGCAGGCTTGATAGCGCAAGGGGTATTTCTTGAGCAGCTCCGGGTCCAGCTCCGCGCCGCGCGCCAGCCGGCAGCCCTGGCGCGTCTCGGAGACGATGGCCTTGCTGCGCCGCAGCAGGAGGTCGGGCTGGGCGACGCGCACCGCGCCGCTGCCCTGGACGACGATGGCTTTGAGCTTCTTGTCGCCCATGACCGCGCCGTAGCCGCCCTGGCCGGCCGCCGATTCGGTCTCGGTCTGCACGACGGAGATGCGGCTGAGGTTTTCGCCGGCCTGGCCCATGGTGAGGATGCGGATGGCCGGCCCCCATTCGCTCATGAGCATCTTCTGGGCGCGGATGGCGCCCTGGCCCCACAGATGGGCGGCGTCGCGCAGCTCGACTTTGTCGACGGCAATGTAGAGGTAGACCGGCTTCTCGGCCTTGCCGCTGACGACGATGCCATCATAGCCGGCGTATTTCAACGTCGAGCCGAAGTGGCCGCCGAAGTTGGCGCGGCTGAACCATTCGTAGGGCCAGCCTTGCGGGGCATGGCCGGCGATGTTCGTGCGGCCAGAGAAGGGCGCGGTGGTGCCAGAGAGGGGGCCGGGGAAGATCATGAGCAGGTTGCGCTCGTCGAAGGCGCCGATGCCGGCCGGCATGAAGTCCCAGGCCAGCCGCGCCTGAATGCCGCGTCCGCCGATGTAGGATTCGGTGTACGGGCGGGTATCCATCTTCTTGATCTTGCCAGTAGACAGGTCAACCCAAAGGAATTGGCCCGTCCAGCCGTAGATGTCGCTCATTGTGTCGCCTCTATGATGGTGTCGCTGGGGTCGGGGATATTGTAACGCATAGTGGGCCGGCTGTCCAGCGGGGAACCTCCCGCAGGCCCGGAAACCTGCGGGAGGTTCGCCGGCTACTCGGCGCGATAGGCGTCGCGGCGATGCTTGATGGAGAGGATGGTCACGGTTTGGGAAGCGTCGTCCACGTCATAGAGGATGCGGTAGTCGCCGGCGCGGATGCGGTAGCCCGTGCGATCATGCAGCTTGGCGCACCCCGGTGGGCGCGGGTCGCCGGCCAACGCCAGGATGGCCTCGCGCAGGCGACGCCAGGTATCGCCGCGCAGGCGGTCAAGGTCTTTGCCGGCCTGCCGCTCGATCTCAAGTTGATACACGCTCGGTCTCTTCCCGTTCGGCGAGATAGTTGGCGAAGGGGACGACGTCGGTTGCGCCGGCCGCGATGCGCCGGCGCGCGGCGGCCGCCTCGGCGCTATCCTGCA
>CAIQJD010000216.1 GCA_903872005.1 uncultured bacterium
AAGGTTGTAGAGGCCGGCTTCCACCACCGCGCGCTGATTGGGTATGTCCACGTCCAGGATGCGCCGCATCCGCGAGAGCGCCAGGACGATGCCGCCGCGCGCCGCCACCGAGCCGCCGCTGAGGTTGGTGCCGCCGCCGCGGGGCGTCAAGGGGATGCCCTCGGCGTGGGCCAGCTTGACCACGTCCGCCGCCTGCTGCGTGGAGGCCGGCAAGACGACCACATCGGGCCGGCCGGCGTGTAGCGACGCGTCGTAGGTGTATAGCAGCAGATCGGCCGGGTCCGTCAGCACATTGGCAGCGCCCACGATCTCGCGCAAGGCGGCCAGCATTCGTTCTTCCAGCATAGCGCTTATCTCCTTCTCTACCACATTCCCATCGAGCATGGCATGCCCGTCACTCCAGCGTCGCCAACACCAGTTGCGCCACATCTATGGTCGGCAGGCGCACTTTGTTGCGCCGCGCCGCCATGCTCAGGGTGCGCTGACATTGTTGGCAGGCCGTGACGATGACTTCGGCCCCGACGGCTTGCGCCTGGGCCAGCCGGCGGTCGGCGATGGCCGCCGAGAGTTCGGCTTCCAGCGATTCCAGGTTGCCGCCGCCGCCGCAACAGTTTGCCAGGGCGCGGTTGGCGCTCATCTCCACCAGCTCGACGCCGGGGAGTTTGGCGATGACGGCGCGCGGCGGGTCATATACGCCGGCTTTGCGTCCCAGGTCGCACGGGTCGTGGTAGGTGACCCGCAGCGGGCCGCTGGCGCCGGCCTTGCGGCTGATGGTCGGCGGATGCGCCGGCTGGATGCGCCCCTCGTTCAACAAAGTCAACAGCAGCTCCGTCGAGTGCAGGATGTCGAAGCTGGCTTTGGGGTAGACGCTCTTCCACGTCTTGTAGCACGATGGGCAGGCGGCAACCAGATGGCGCACGCCCAGCCCTTCAATGCCGGCCAGGTTGTGCTCGATCAGTTTGTCGGCCGAGAGGCCGGCCGCCAGGAGCGGGTAGCCGCAGCACCACTCTTCGCCGGCCAGGGTCACATAGCCCACGCCGGCGTGATCCAACGTCTGCACGAAGGCTTGCGGGATGGCGTAGACCATCGGGAAGAGGCTGGCGACGCAGCCGGTGAAGAACGCGATCTCACACGGCCCCTGCGGCGTGCAGGTCGCCGGCAGGTTCTCGCGCCACATCAGGCGGTTGGCGTTGTCCTCGCCGACGATATTGTGGCATTCGTCGACGCGCCGTTGCAGCGCGCCCAGAGCGGTCGGCAAAAGGCCGGCCGCGGTCAGGAAACGCTTGCCCCCCTCGAAGATCTCGTCGGTATGCACGCCGCCGGGGCAGGTCTGCTGGCATAGCCGGCAATCCAGGCAGCGGTACAGGTAGCGCGCCACCGTCTCGGTCGGCTCCAGCGTCCCCTCTTTGACGGCCCGGATGAGCTGGACTTTGCCGCGCGCCACCGATGATTCCGTGCGTAATTCTTCATAAACCGGGCAGGCCGCCTGACAGAAGCCGCAACGCGTGCAGCGCAGCATCTCGTTGAGGTATGGATCCAACGCCTTCAACGCCTCGCGCGCGTCCTCTTGTTGCATGGCCCCTACCGGTGTTTCTTCCAATGTTTGGCTGGCGCTCAAGCCGCGACCTCCTATTTCAAGAACTCGCGCTGTGCGGCGGCAACGCCGGCGCCATGCTCGAAGCGATAGCCGACGCCGGCCAGGCCCATCTCCACCGCGCCGATGGTCGCCAAAATATCGCCGGCCGTATTCGGTCCCATGTGCCCGATGCGGAA
>CAIQJD010000217.1 GCA_903872005.1 uncultured bacterium
GTCACGCTGACGGCCGTCGAAGTTTCGGCTGATCTGGAACATGCCACGGTCTACTATGGCGTGTTGGGCGATGACGAGGAGCGACTGGCGGCGGCGCAGGCCGGCCTGGATCACGCGCGCGGCTTCTTGCGGCGGATTCTGGCCGAAGCCCTCGCATTGCGCCTGGCGCCAGAGCTGCACTTTCGGCTCGACCGCTCGATCAGTCAGGGAATGCGGATCGAGGCCCTGATCCGTTCCATTCATGAAGAGGATCAAGGCCGGCGAGACGGCCAGGGCGACGCGCCGCCGCGCGAAAGTGAGCGTCACGAGACATGAGCGAAGAGATGCGGAATCGCGCGATCGCTCTCATCGCGCCGGCGACGCGCGTCTTGTTGATGGGCCATGTGGATCCCGACGGCGATGCGATCGGCGCGCTGTTGGCGCTGGGGGGCGCATTGCGCCGGCTGGGCAAGGTCGTCGTCCTGGCGGTTCCCAATGCGCCGGAGGCGAAGTATGCCTTCATCCCTGGCGTGATGGAACTTACGACGCAGCCGCAGGGCGACTTCGATCTCTTCATCAGCCTGGACGCCAGCGATACGCAGCGCCTGCGCGGCCTGTATGCCTTCGTGCAGGCGCATCCCGATACGCCGCTGCTCGTGATTGACCATCATGTTACCAATGTGCGCTTTGGGTTGGTCAATTGGGTCGAGGCGGAGGCCGCCGCGACATCGGAGATCGTCATGGACCTCGTGGATGGGTTGGGCGTCGCGCTGGATCGCGAACTGGCCTTCCCATTGCTGGTCGGTCTGGTATACGACACGCGCGGCTTTCGCACGCCCACCACGACGGCGCGGGTGTTGCATCTGGCCGGCCGGCTCATCGAAGCCGGTGTGCCGTTGGCGGCGGTCATGGAGCGCACCATGAACAGCCGGCCCTACGCCATGATGCGCCTGTGGGGCCAAATGATCGAAGCCAGCCATTTGGAGGGGCGTATCGCCTGGTCCGTGCTGACGCCGGCGATGCGCCATGACGATGCCTCCCATGACGTCGGCGACGGCGGCTTCGTCAATTACCTGACGACGGCGCAGGAAGCGGATGTGGGCATCCTGTTTCATGATAAGGGCGATGGCGGCATCGAAGTGGGCTTCCGCGCCAAACCGGGGATTGATGTTTCGGGCATTGCCTTTCGGCTTGGCGGTGGGGGACACGCCCAGGCCGCCGGCTGCACCGTGCGCGGCGAGCTGGAAGAAGTCCGCCGGCGCGTGCTGGCATTGACCGAGGCGACCATCGCCGATCAAGTCGCACAGTATCGGTGACATGAGCGCAGCAGACAGTCATGGCATCCTGATCGTGGACAAGCCGGGCGGCTGCACGTCGCACGATGTGGCGGCGCGCGTGCGCCGGCTGGCCGGCCAGCGGCGCGTGGGGCATGCCGGCACTCTGGACCCCATGGCCAGCGGCGTCCTCGTAGTCCTGTTGGGTCAGGCGACGCGTCTATCCGAATATCTGTTGCGCCATGACAAAGCGTACACGGCTGAGGTTCGGCTGGGGCAGACCACCGATACCGACGACGCGGAAGGCCAGATCATCGCCAGCAGCACGGAGCCATTGCCGGCGCGCGAGCAGGTGGAAGCGGCCCTGGCCGGCCTGCGCGGCGAGATTCAGCAGACGCCCCCCATCTATGCAGCCATCAAAATTCAGGGTCAGCCGGCCTACCGCCGCGCGCGGCGCGGCGAGGTACTGGCTCTGCCGGCGCGCACGGTCACCATTCATCGGCTCACGCTGGTCGCCTGGGAGCCGCCATGTTTGACGTTGGACGTAGCGTGTTCGGCCGGCGTCTACGTGCGCTCGCTGGCGCGCGACCTGGGGCAGACGCTGGGGTGCGGCGCCCATCTGGCCGGCTTGCGGCGCACGCGCAGCGGGCCATTCGGCATTGAGCAGGCGACGCCGTTGGACGAGTTATTGGCGCAGGATGCAGGGCGCGCCTGGCAGCGCCATCTCTTGCCATTGGATGCTGGACTGCCCGAAATGGATGCCTGGCGCTTGACGGACGAGGAGAGTCGCCGGCTGCGTTGGGGGCAGAGTATCGCCGGCCCAACGATGCAGACGCCCCTGGCGCGCGCCTATGACGAGGCCGGCGCATTGCTGGCAATCGTCGAACGGGATAGTGAGAGCGGCCTCTGGCATCCTAAGAAAGTCTTGACCTATACGCGGGACGAAGATGCAACTGATCCATGATCTGACAGAAATCCATGTGGAACACGAGAGTGTCCTGACCATCGGCGCGTTCGATGGCATCCATCGCGGCCATCAGGCGTTGGTGTGCAATGTAGTGGGGCAGGCGTGCTCCTTTGGCCGGCTCAGTGGGGTGATTACATTTCATCCGCATCCGGCCAACGTGCTATCGCCGGCGCATGGGGTGCGCTACATCACGACGCCGGAGGAGAAGGCGACCCTGCTGGAGCGTCTGGGCATTGATGTGATGGCCCTGCTGGCCTTCACGCCGGCGCTGGCGGCGCAGCCGGCCGAGCAATTCGTCGGCACGCTGGTAGAGCATTTGCGGCCGGCCGAAATCTGGATCGGGCAGGACTTCGCGCTGGGACGTCAGCGTGAGGGCGATCCCGACATGCTGCGCCGGCTGGGGCAGCGCTGGGGTTTCGGCGTGCGCCAGGTCGAGCCGGTGCTGTGGGGCGGCGAGGTCGTCTCCAGCAGTCGCATCCGTCGGCTCCTGGCGGCCGGCGAGCTGGAACAGGTGGCGGACCTGTTGGGTTGGTATTATGCGTTGACCGGCCGGGTGGAAGTCGGGCATCAACGCGGGCGGAACCTGGGATTTCCGACCGCCAATCTGCGTGTCTCTAGCGAACGCGCGCTGCCACGCGACGGCGTCTATGCATGTTTCGCGTTACTGGGCAAGGAACGCGCGCCGGCAGTGGCGAATTTGGGCGTGCGCCCCATGTTCCCGGATGATAGCGGCCGGCTCTTGGAGGTCCACGTGCTGGATCGCCAGGTGGATCTGTATGGGCGCGATTTGACGGTCGAGTTCGCCCGTTGGCTGCGCCCCGAACTGAAATTCGCCAGCGTGGATGCGTTGATTCGGCAGATGCATCTGGACGTGGAGCAGGCGCGTGAGGCGCTGCGCCAGACGCGGCCGGCGCCCCTTCCGATATGTTCTGCCTGGGATGCGCTACGCGACGAGAAGTAGCGACGTATGGCCGGTGGGTTTCGCGAAATCGAGCATGTGGCGGATCGCGCCATTCAGGTGTGGGCGGATACGGTGGACGGCCTGTTCGAGCAGGCGGCCGCCGGCATGTTCGCGCTGATGGCCGGCGACCTGAGCGCTATGCCGGCGTCGCGGGAGCATGCGGCGACGTTGGATGCCGGCGATACGGAAAGCGCCCTGGTGGATTGGCTGAATGAGCTATTGTACTGGCGAGAGACACGGCGCGAGCTGTATTGCCAGTTTCAAGTGGTCTGGGATGGCCGGACCCTGCGCGCACGGTTCGCCGGCGCTCCCGGCGCGCCGACGCAAGGCGTCATCAAAGCGGCGACCTTCCACGGATTGCGTGTGGAGCAAGACGTTGCCGGCATCTGGCGCGCCGCGATCGTGTTTGACACGTAGGCAGTGCGCCGGCGAGGAGAGGGATCCGATGGTCAGCAAGGGCGATATGCGCCAAATCGAAGAGTACGTCTATGAGATTCCGACCGGCTACCGCTCGGATATGCGGGTGCCGGCGCGTCTCTATGCCGACGAAGAAATCCTGCGGGATGCCCAGGGTGACAAATCGCTGGAACAACTGATCAACACGACGACATTGCCCGGCGTGGTGCGCCATACGCTGGCGATGCCAGACATCCATCAGGGGTATGGCCCGCCCATCGGCGGGGTCATCGCTACAGAACACCCGCATGGCATCATCTCGCCCGGCGCGACCGGCTATGATATCAACTGCGGCGTGCGTCTGCTGGTGAGCGACGCGTCGGTGGAAGATGTGCGTCTGCA